>JASHWB010000351.1 GCA_030044295.1 Candidatus Acidiferrales bacterium | reverse complement strand
GCGGCTTCAGCTAGAGCAGCAAGTTTGGCGAAAGCCGTTGGCGCATCGGCAACCGGCCGCTCGGCGAAGGTTCCGAAGCCGCAGTCAGGATTCAGGTAAATCCGCTCGGGGGAAACGAACTGCGCCAGTTCGCGAACGTGTCTTGCAATCACCTCCGGTTCTTCCACGTCCGCTGTACGCGGATTTACCGCGCCGTAGCCTACCTGCGCCTTCGAATTGAGTGCGGCTAGCGCAGCCGGAGCGCCCGCGCGCGAGGTCGCATATTCGAGCACAAACTGATCGAGCTTCATGCGATTTAAGTACGGAATCAGGCCGTCGTACGGACCCGCCAACAGGACGTCTTCCTTGCGGCTCCAGTTGCCCCGGCAAACGTGTACGCCCAGGATCGGGCCATGAATCTCTTCAACTACGCGATTCAGCAGGCTAACGGCGCGCTCGAGCTCGCCCTCGGGACTGGAGCTCGCCGCAAGCGCGGCGCACATGAACGTGCGCGTTGCCGATCTGCCCGCGAGCAGCAGTTCCGAAAGCACGGGTTCATCGAATTGGACCATATCCGCGCCGGCAGCGGCGAGCTCGCTAAGTTCTTCGCGCAGGACGGCAACGACGTCGTCGCCAAGCGCATCGGCGTTTGGATAAATCGACTCCGAAAGGCCCTTCACCCAAGTGGACCGCGCCAGCAGATACGGCCCTGGTAACGTCACTTTCGTCGCCCTCGCCGTGTGCCGGCGAAGGAAATGGAAATCGTCGAGCACCAGCGGCTTGCGGCGACGGACTTTGCCGACCACAACGGGGTTCTTGATTGCGAATGCCGGAACGTCCAGCGCGTTCAGCAGATTCTCGAACGCGGCTTTATCCTCGACATAATCGAGCAGTTCGGCGAGCGTCATCAAGCGGATGCCTTCGAGGCGGTCGGCAATAAACGAATAGAAGTTGTCGCGGCGCTGCTCGCCGTCGGAAACGATGTCCACGCCCGCATCTTCTTGATATTTGATTGCCATCAGCGTCGCCTGATCCTGCAGCTCAGGTAAGGAGGCGGAACGCCGCTTCATCGCTTCCAGAAGCCACGCAGGGCGCGGCCAGCTTCCTACGACCGTTACCGGATATAAGAGATTGCGCTCCATGCTTACGCTTTGCGCAGCTCAGCAGTTACCCTCACGGCACGCTGAAACGTCTGCGTCACAGGCGAACGCCGCAGCGTTTCTGCCAGCAGTTCTTCCAAAATTTCCGGCTCCGCATCGGCATCCACGTACACGACGGCGCGCACACCGGCAAGGCCTGCATTTCCCTCTTCCTGCAATCCGAGATACACAAGTACGTCTTCGGAGCGCGCCCGCAGAGACACTTCGAGGTTCCGAATCTGGATTCCACGCCGCGAAGCGCGCCATTGTAAACCCACTGCGAGGCAAGCTCCCAAAGAGCCGAGCAGGTATTCGACGGCGCTCACCGCTTTATCGGCCGTGTCGAAACTGGCCGGCTGGCCGACAACAAACGAATGGTTGCGAATGAAGACCTGTGCCTCCATGCCGCCCGAGCCACTGATTCGGGCACGCCACACGACATTGCGAGCCTGTTCCAAATCCTGGTGAAGCGCCGCGTCCTCTGATTTTTTGCGAATAAAATAGCTGATTGAGCCGGCGTCACCTGGGCGCGTGGCGAGCAGATCGTGACCGACCATCCGGCACCACGCGGGCAAATCTTCGCGGACGCTGATTTCGCGGCTGCGCACCTCCAGCACTCCCGCCGGCGGCAGCGGCGACATCGAATTGCGGATGATCAACAGAAGTCCGCTGCCGCAATCCAGGTCGCCGCCATCGCAAGTCGCGTCCGGAACGATTTCCGGCTCAACCATCCTCTGCTCCTATTCCGCTAGGGCGTCAGTAACAAACGCACGGGCTTCCGCCGCCTAGAAATTCCACCAGTTTTGCTCCGCCTACGATCGTGGCTCCGGCAATCAGCTTGTCGTCGGGCAGCCCGCGTTTCTTGAAGCACGGCGAGCAGACGTAAATCTTCCCGCCTGCTTTGACGAAGTTTTCCATCAACTCTTTCAGCGGTGCGAATCCGGATTCGTGGATATCGTCTGCGAAGCCCTTGACCGCAAGCCGAACGCCTTCGGTGCTGAGAAAGACCATCGTATCCTTATCCGACGCGACGGCCGCATTGGCTACTACGAATCCCACGGTTGCTCTGTCCGTGTCGTTCTTCGAATTGGTGATGCTGACGCAAAAACTACCAGGCATGTTTGCCTCCTCGTAGATTAAAAGATCTCAGGTACTCCTGCGGCGGATGCGATAAACCGGATGTTGCGCAGATTCGAGCGTGTGGCCCGTCAACCGGCACCACGAAGGAATGTCCTCCACTGCGCCGGGATCCTGCGCGCGCAATTCGAACACCTGGCCGGGCGCCAGAGCGCGCACGCGTCCGGCCAGGTGAATCAAAAGCTCGCCGCAGCCCATGTCTCCCGCATCCCATGTGTCGGCTACACTGAAGCGATCGTCATGCATAAGCTGCGGGGGCCCCGTTACTGCGATAGCTGCTTGTACGTGAACTTGCGAGTCCAATCGGTGTATGTCTTGCCGTCCGCTTCGGCGTACATTTCCACCATCGCGTTCACTGGACCATCATCTTGCGGCGGCTGCATCATCAAGTCGCGTCCGGTGGACCAAACCACGCGGCGGTCGTCGAGATTGCCGAAATAAAAGTTGATCTTGCTCTTGTCGAAGCCTTTGTAGCCGGTAGCGGTCGTCAGCTCCACCAGCTGCTTGTTCTGCGACGTTAGCGGAAATTCCTTGCCGTAAATGTCGGCAAGAGCAACGTCCAGAGGAATCCAGCCATAGTTCGGCGCGTAGAACTGAATCCAGCAGTGGTAGCTCGCGTCCACCGGTACTCCGTCGAGAGTCGGTTTCAGCAGCGAGCCGTACACCATCCGTGTCGGGATGCCGGCGGCCATCGAAAGTGACGCGTACAACGAATGAAAATCCGTGCAATTGCCGGATTTCGTGCCCAGGCAGAAGTCCGTGCTGCCGGTCTTCGAGGCGTGCATGTGGTCCGGGTATTCAACCCAGTAGGTGATGTTATTCAGCGTCCAATCGTAAATTTTGCGTGACGCTAGAATCGGATTCGTCTCGCCACTGACGATCTGGTTCGCGAGATTTTTGATCTGGTCGTTGATAATCACGTAGGTCGTCGGCAACAAGTAACGCTCGAGCGCCTTGCGTTCGGCATCGGTAAGCGGCCGCGTTTTCGACGGATCGAGATGGTTAAGAATCTCGCTGCGCCGGACGCGGAAACGCTCGGTGATCGTGATTTCCGGCCCCTTCGGCTCATCGACGACGATGTATCCCTCGCGATTTCCCCAAGAGTCGTTGCGGTACTCCACGTGGTAGGGCGTAGTCGCTGTGAAATCCGTCACGTTCGTATACGTGTTTTCCTGTGGGACTGCGAACCAGATGCGCAGCTGGTGCGCTCCCTGCGGAACCTTCAGCGTCAATACGTTCTGTACCTCAAACGAAGCGTGCTGCGGTTCGCCCGATTTCGCGCTGCCGCCATTGGCGGAAGCCGACGCGCAGAAGCCCAAAAACATCAGTAGTGCCACTCGGAATTTCAAACTTGAGCGCAACAATGGACAATCCCTCCTTTGAAAGGATGACGAGCAGGTTTTGGTGCGATCAGCGGAACGGCCGACGGTCGCTTAGAAGGAGGGCACTCAAGTGAAGCCGGTACTGGGGTTGCCGAAATGCGGAGACGCCGTCATACGCGCTGTATTCACTCATAACAGCGGATTTTGCGCAAGACCTTTTGCGGCGGACGCACTTGCGCCGCGAGCTTTCGACCTGGTCCGCCGCCAAACGCATGTAAACGCCTTAAGGCGAACCACGCATCGTGCCCCGCCGTGATAAATTCCTGCAATGCCTTTCAACACGCGGTGTACGCACATACGTTTCGGCACACCGAAGCAGTATTTGCTCGACAGCCTGTGGTTCGGCGGCGATCGCCCCGAAACAGCTATCATTTTCGTCCACGGCTTGGGTTCCAATGCGTTCGCGCATCACGATTACCTGGTTCCGCTCGCCTCCAACCACACGGCGGTCCTCTACTTCAGTAATCGCGGCCACGACGGCATCTCCGGATTGAAGCGAATCAGACGCAGCGCGAAAAGAGGCTACGTCTACGAACAGGCCGGCGTGGCGCATGAAGTCTTTACCGACTGCGTTGACGATATTCAGGGCGCCGTTAATCTCGCGTGCCATCGAGGCGCGAAGCGCATTCATCTTGTTGGGCATTCCACTGGCTGCCAGAAAATCGCGTGGTATCTCGGGCAGCGCCGCGTTCACAGCCGTATCACAGGAGCCGTCCTCTTGTGTCCCATTAGCGATTACGCTGCCGCGCGGCACGAGGACAATCGGCAAAGAAAGAAGGCGGAAATCGCGGCGCGGAGCTTGGTCCGGCGAAACAAGCCCCACGAATTATTGCCTTCGGATCGTTGGCGCGGGCCAATCGACGCCCAGCGATTCCTCAGTTTGTACACGCCGGAGAGCAAAGAAGAAATCTTCACCTACGCGCAGCCCGGAAAGATCCCGCGCACGTTACGCAACCTCAAGTTGCCTCTGCTAGTCATCTTCGCGGGTGATGACGAATATCGCGACCGCGATACGCAAGAAATCGCCGCATGGTTTCACAATAACGTCCGGTCGAATCGAGCCGAAATCGAAATCGTGCCCGGCGCTCGGCACAGTTTCAATGGACAAGAGGCAAAGGTCGCCGCGTCTGTGCGGCGATGGATCACGAAGATCAACGCACGCATGGCCTCAGCCCGCGCGTAATCTCTTCATCGCACGAACTTCTTGCAATCCCCGCGCGGCGATTGAATCATCAGCCTATGGACATTTCCCTTTGGGACGAACGCTATCGCACCTGCGCGCACGCAGCCTCTGACTTCAACAGCGACCCTTCGCCACTGCTCGCCTCTATCGCCTCGAAGTTGCCTCCCGGCCGCGCGCTCGATCTCGCCTCTGGCGTGGGACGCAATGCCCTCTGGCTCGCCGATCGCGGATGGCAAGTGACTGCCATCGATGGCTCAGTTGCGGCGATCGACGTCCTAATCAATCGCGCCGCGGAACGCCGTCTCGCCGTCAATACGCGTGTTGCCGACCTCGAAAAACACGAATTCTCGATCGCGCCTTCCGCCTGGGATTTGATCTCGATGTGCTACTACCTGCAGCGCGACCTGTTCGAACCTGCAAAGAATGGAGTCGTGCCGGGAGGCATCATCATCGCCATCGTCCATATCACGGAACCGGGTGAAGAGCCGACCGGTCACCGTCTGCGTCCAGGCGAACTCGCCGGTTATTTTCACGATTGGGAAGTCCTTCACTACAGGGAAGGAACGCCGAACGATCCCGTCCACAAGCGCGCCTGCGCTGAAATCGCGGCGCGCCGCCCGCGCTAATCACTCTTTATGTAGCGCCGGGCTTTAGCCCGGCAGGCGACAACGGCTTGTCCCACGTGCTCGTTGCACGATCGTCGCAGTTGGTCAGGGCGACAGCAGTGCATCGGAAACAAATCGCCAGCCGAAACGCGAACCTACGCGGCGCCTTTTTTCACCCGCCACGACGCTTCGATTTCTTCGAGTGTCCGCCCCTTCGTCTCCGGTACCAGCGCGAACGAGAAGATCCACGCCGCCACCGCTAGCACCGCGAACAGCCAAAACGACCAGGCGGCGCCAATTATGTCGAGCATCGTAAGAAACGTAAATGTGACGACAAAATTTGCGGCCCAGTTGGCCCCTGCCGCAACGCCCTCGGCAGCTCCGCGGATCTTAAGAGGATATATTTCGGCAATCAGCAGCCAGAAAATTGGTCCCAGGCTGATCGCAAACATGGCCACGTAGCACATCAGCGTGACGACCGTGATCGTCGCAAGACTGTGGCCATGCGTTGGCGAATAGAACGCATAGCCAAGCACGGCCAGGCTCGCGACCATCCCCGCGATTCCTACCAGCAGTAGGGGCCGCCGCCCGACGCGGTCGATCAGCCACATCGATACGACCGTCATCACCACGTTTACCAGCCCGATTCCGGCCGTCGCCAAGATCGCGCCCGAGGCCGACGGAATTCCCGCCGACTGAATGATCTTCGGCGCGTAGTAAATCACCGTGTTGATTCCAGTCACCTGTTGAAAAATCGCCAGTCCGATTCCGATCACCATCGCCAGACGCACTTCCGGCCGCCACAAATCGGAGAGCCGGCCACGCTCGTGCGCCTGGGCAAGCGTCGCCTCGATCTCCCGCAGTTCCGCCTCTACATTCTGCGTGCCGCGGACCTTCACCAGCACGCTTCGCGCTTTCTCTATGTTGCCTTTCTGCGCATTCCACCGCGGACTCTCGGGCAGCACCAGCATTCCCAACCCAAGCGCCGCTCCGGGCACAACCGCGAGTCCCAGCATCCACCGCCAGCCGCCAGACGCCGCAAACCCGTAGTCCACCAGATAAGCTGCCAAAATCCCCACCGTAATAGCGAACTGAAACAACGACACCTGCCACCCGCGCGCGCCTGCGGGCGAAACTTCGGAGATGTAGAGTGGAACCGTCGAACTGGCGAACCCAATGCCCAACCCCACGATTGCGCGTCCAACGATCAGCATCGTCACGTCCGTCGATGCCGCGCAAATCAACGCGCCCGCAATGAAAATGATCGCGGTGAAGATGAGCATGCTGCGCCGCCCAAAACGATCGGCGAATCTGCCGCCGCTCAACGCCCCTACACATGCGCCAATCAGGACGACCGCCACGACCCACTCCTGGTGGATCGTTGAGAGCGCGAACGTCTTCTGAATGAAAATCAGCGCTCCGGAAATCACGCCGGTGTCGTACCCAAATAACAGTCCGCCCAGAGCCGCGAATGCCGCTGCCACGTAAACGAACTTGTTGCTCGGAACACGCCCCGCCGCACCCGCGGTTGGTTGCTGTTGATCGCTCATCGCGCGTGCCTCATCGCCTCGTTGCGTTCAATCGTTCCAAAAATTTACGCACTTCCCCGGGTGACCGCAGCCAGTATCGCGCGGCGGTTTTAGTTTTTTCCCCTACTACGATGGAAATTCCGCTCATCCGCGCGAACGCGCGCTCATCTGTCGCATCATCTCCGATAAAAATCACGAGCCATGGCCCGTCGGAATTTCGCCGCTGTTCGTGCTTCATGATGAACGAAATCGCGCCCCATTTGTCGCTTTGCGCATCCGGCAGCAGCCCCCACACCTTTTTGCTCGCCAGCAAACAGAGGCGTGGATCACGTTCCATAGCTCTCGCCACGGCGTTTCGCGCGATCGCCTGGCTCTTCAGCGGCGCACCGCGATAGTGCAGAGCCACCGTCGCGATTTTGCGTTCGATCCGTAGTCCGCTTGCGCCGCGAATCTGCCTCGCCAGCAGATTCGCTGCTTCCCGAATGCGCGCCTTATGCCCTGGCTTGGCGAGCGAATGCGTACGACCCTCACGATCGCGCAGAAAAAGCCCGTGCGCGCCCCCGTACCAGATGCGCCGCAGCCCCACGCGCTTGCGCACATCGCCGATCTTCCGTCCGCTCACCACTCCTACGATGATTCCGGATTCCGCCAGTTCCTCGATCAGCCCCCGCACGCGTGGCGCGAGTCCCACCGCATCCGGATTCCTGCGAATCGGCGTCAGCGTCCCATCAAAGTCGCAAAAAAATGCCACGTGTCGCGCCCGCCGTATCCGACCGTTAATTTCGTCCCAGCAGTCGAATAGATATCGGGGAGCCTTGTTTCGCGCCTTGCGCCGCCTCGAACGCATCAGCCAAGCATTCTACTTGCAGATTCCCGCGCCGTCGCGTTTCTTGTCAGGTCAGGACGGAAACGCAGGGCCTTAGCCCGGAGCGCTTTTGGAGAGCCATCTGCGGCGGCGCAGAATTAAGCATGGATCGCCGCAGTATTCACTGCCTGAGTACGCTTAATGAAAATCGTGCGATTCCGTTTCCGCCTGAGCATTAATAGTTTCGCTTTTTATTCGTCTTCACCAAAATCTTAGCCCCGCCCTTCCGCCCCTGTCAAGCGCAGTCCGGCCTACGCCATCAGAATCTGCTATTCTTGTCCTAGATGTTCCTCGATAACCTAATCCCACGAACTTTCATCCGTGCCATCGCTGGCGTAGCTGGCATTGCCATCGGCCTGCTCTCCATCGGTGTCCCGCTGAACTTCTACTTGAATCTCTTTTCGCATCCCGCCGCGCCGCATCAAGGCCCATACGGCTTCTGGGACGGCGTCAGCGGCTCCATGCTCGTCCTGATTTTCTTCGCGGTCTTCGGCTTTATCTCGCTCCTGCTCATCAAGTTCGCATTCACCCGCCCGGGCGCTCCCGATTCTCCTGGCGACGATCCTTCTGGCCACGACTCCTCGGCCCATCCCTCCGACTCGCACGCCACCCAGGAATGACTCACCTCTTCGATTGATGCAGAAGATTTAAATGTAGCGTCGGGCTTTAGCCCGGCAGCCTTTGGTTTTCAGCATTACCTATGCGTTGTCGCCACGTCTGAGACCCCTAAATTTTGCATCTTTTTTCGACCAATTCCTCCTCGTAACCAACGCAGCTTCAGTATCTTGCCTGCTACGCAGATCTGCGGGGCCTTGACGCGTATGCTAGCGTGAAAGTAAGGCTCTAGAAGAGCCGTGTGGATAGGGACGCGTGGATAGGGAGAAGAACAGAATGAGCGACTCCGCGGCTCGCCAGGACCGAAGAAAGTCGAATATCGCGCCAGCTCAGACAGCGCGCTGCATCTCGGCTCCTACCCGAGACACCCTGCGTCACAACATCATTCGCCAAATCTTCACCGTCGAATCCCTTCCGCCCATCCGCTGCACACCTCGCAAAGGGCGGAACACCCAATCGACCTTTGACATACGTAAGCTTCTGAAAACAAATGTACATGTAAAACCAAGGGCGGAACGTCGCGGTGCATCTTCTCATCCAAGATTTTCCGCTCTGGCCTTCAAGCTCCAGCCTCTCGCTCTTAGAACGATCAAACATCGCGGCGTGCCGGCCCAGGCCACCCACTTGCTTCTCGACGGTGTCAATTGACGATGCCTGATCACCACAAAACTCGCCGCCCCGAAGACAACCAGCAGAATCTGTTGAACTTATTCCATCCTGCCGTGCGCGTCTGGTTCGAATCCTCCTTCCCCGCCCCGACGAAACCCCAACTCCTCGGGTGGCCCGCCATCGCTCGCGGCGAATCCACTCTGATCCTCGCCCCCACCGGTACCGGCAAAACTCTCACCGCCTTCCTCTGGTGTATCAACCGCCTGATGTTTGCGCCCAAAGAATCTAAGCCAGCCGGCGAAAACCACCACTGCCGCGTGCTCTATATCTCGCCGATCAAAGCTCTTGCCGTCGATATCGACCGCAACCTCCGCGCGCCGCTCGCAGGAATCGCAGCTGCCGCGCAACAGCTCGGCGCGGAATTTCACGAGCCGTCGGTCGCCGTCCGCACCGGAGACACGCCCGCCGCCGAGCGCGCCCGCTTCGTCCGCCATCCTTCCGACATCCTCATCACCACACCCGAATCTTTGTATCTGCTTCTCACGTCCAACGCGCGGGACCGCCTCGTCTCCGTCGAAACTGTCGTCATCGACGAAATTCATGCGCTCGTCCCCACCAAGCGCGGCTCGCACCTGGCGCTTTCGCTCGAGCGTCTCGAACGTCTTTGCGGTCGGCGCCTCCAACGCATTGGGCTTTCCGCCACGCAGCGCCCGCTCGAAGAAGTTGCCCACTATCTCGTCGGCGCGGAATCAGCCAAGATCCCGCTACCTGAAAAAACTAAGCCGGGGAAAGAAACCGAATCG
>JASHWB010000350.1 GCA_030044295.1 Candidatus Acidiferrales bacterium | reverse complement strand
CGAATGCCCGCGCGGTCAGCTCCGGTTCTTTCCAGTAGCCGGGCGTCACGTTCGGTCCCTTCACACGAACTTCGAGCTTCGATCCGACCGGAGCGAGCTTCGCCTCCACGCCTGGCATGGGGATGCCGATCGAACCGGCATGCTCCGTATCCCACGTGCACTGCAGCGCCATCGGGGCGGTTTCCGTCGCGCCAAGGCCCGTGGCGATCAGGACGCGCTCGCCGCAGGTTTCGAGCATCAGGTCGCGGTAGGCGTCCCACAGCGCCTGTGAAAGCCCGGCACCCGCATAGAACATGAATTTCACGCGGCTGAAAAACTTTTCGCGCAGTTGCGTGTCGCGGCGGAAATGGGCCAACAGTTCTTCGTAGCCGCGCGGCATGTTGAAATATAAAGTGGGCGCGATTTCGTGCAAATTTTTCACCGTCTCGGAAATTCCTGCCGCAGTCGGGCGGCCATCGTCGATGTAGAGCGTGCCGCCGTTGTAGAGAGGCAAGCCGGTATTGTGATTTCCTCCGGCCGTGTGATTCCACGGCATCCAGTCGAGCAGCACCGGCGGCTCGTCTTTCAAAAACGGAAAACCCTGCAAAATCATCTGCTGATTGCTGCAGATCATCCGATGCGTGTTGATCACAGCTTTTGGAACGCCCGTCGAGCCGGAAGAGAAAAGGAATTTCGCGATGTCATCCGGTTGAATTGCCGAATGGGCCGAATCAACGGACGCCGTCGGCACTGTCGCCGCAATTTCGTCGAACAAAAGTGCGCGCCGATCGCGGAGCGGGCCTTCCGCGAACATCACTTCCGTGTCGCGATCGACCACCGAATCGAGGGCGTGCCGGTAGCGTTCGCCATCGGCCACGAAAATCAGCCCCGGCTCGATCGTTTTCATCACGTGGCGCAGCTTGGCGAAATCTTTCGAGATCAGCGAATAGGGCGGCGCGATCGACGCGGTCGGGACGCCGACGTGCTGTCCGGCAAACATCAGCAGCAAGTGTTCCAGGTCATTCTCGGAGAGGATCGCAACCGGATGGTGGGCGGAAAGCTTGCGGTCGAGCAGTGCCTGGCCGAGGCCATGCACTTTGCGCAACGCCTCGCCATACGTTAGATAGCGCCAGCGTCCGTCGCGGCCGCGCTTGGCGGCGAGCACGCGCTCCGGCGCGATTCCTGCCCAATATGTGAGCCGCTCCGTTAGGACGCGCGGATACTGTTCGAGCGGCTCGTCGGGGCGAATCACGAACGAGCCATCCGCGTGCTTCTCCATCGTCGCGCCTGACGTGCGCAGGCGCACCGGCCGCACCGGACTTTTTGCGCTCAATGAGTTGGGGGCGCTCTGTGTGCTCATATTGGTCGCGTTCACGCAAATCGGTCCGGCGCGTAGTTGAGTGTCGAGCGATCGGCGGAACGTCGATAGATTACGAGGATTTCGCCGCGCTGCCAAGCGCAGCGGCGCCGTGATATCTTGGCCCAAGCTAAGTGCGGTATTACCAAAAGTCGGCGAAGAAGGCGCCACTGCGCATTGCGATTCCCATGTGGGCGTGCGTCGGATTATTTCTCGCGTTGCTGGCAGTCCAGAGAGGCCAGCATCTATTGAACGCTCTGGCTGGCGGAGCTCTCGCGGTACTCGTTGTGTTGATGACTCATCGTTCGAATGCGCCGTTCCTCTACTCGTATTGGGAAATCCGCAAAGATCGTGTCGTTCGGCGCAGCCTGTTGCAACCGTGCTTGTGGAGGACGTTCCGCTTCTCCGAAATCGAATACGTGGGCCCCATAACAACGGGCGCAGCGCGTTTTTTGAAGCAATTTGATGATTACGTCGAAATTCGCAACACAATTGGGAAACGGATGTGGGTTTCTACAGATGACCCGCGAGCGTTTCTAACAGAGATACGGAAATACCTGCCGCGAATTACGCACGATCTGTAATCTCTCTCGTCAGCGATGACTCACAGGCTCTTTGCCTAATCCGTGTACAGCCGGAACACCGAACTATCCCCTGAATGCGACGTAGTTCCCAAGTTCGGCACGAAAAGCATCAGCGGCGTGCGGTCGCGGCGAGGCACGAGCAGCACTAGCCAGCCCTCCACGGATTTGCCGGAGCGCAAAGTTGCACGCAACCCCGGCTTCGGCTGCGCGACCAAGCTCGCTTCAGGATACGCGGTGCCATCAGTAGAAATCGCGGAGAACTGCGACGGATCGAGCATGTAGCTGTCATTTGCCGGCGAAACGCGCGCGGAAAACTCGAAGCGCACACGCGCGGCGATGTACTCGAATCCGGCTCTCGCATGTGGATTCGAAGCGCTTGCTGACTTCACGAGCGTCTCGGCCGGCGTGCCACGCAGAACCCTTACGACCGTAATTCGCACTTCGTAAGGCACGTCGCCGGTTACGTATTGTTCGCCGAATTCGACAATCGTGGAAAGCGACTTGCCGAGGGGCTGTCCATGCGTTGCAAGGTTGCCATCGGCGTCGTACGGAGGATTTTGCGCCGTAGCCGCCGTGGCCACGCACGCCGAAAACAGCGCAGCGGATGCCAATGCGAGCCACACAATTTGCGTCCGCTTCATGCTTTTATCGTTGGCCTACGCCCATTTGTCGATCGAGACGCTTCCGCGATAGCTCATATTTGCCACCATGTGATACGGATTCGTCTCGCCGCCTACGACGACGATGTTCACGTCGCTGGACTTGCGGAAAACGGGAATGCGAGCATCGTCTGGAAGATTGGCGGACTGAGGTCCCGAGAAGCGCAGGCCGAAAAGAGTGGTCTTTGCGTCCTTTACGCTGATCGTCGCGTTCTGCCACACCCATTCGAGCAGCGGCTCTTTGGTTTTGTAGCCGAGTTCGACGAGACCTTGCGCTACCAGCGGGTCGCAAACGATCAGGCCGCCAAAAAGCGGCGCACACGTGCCGAAGTTAAACGCGAACGCTTGCTGATACTGCGGCACGGGCTTGACGCCTAGCCCCGGTCCATTCTGCCCCTGCCGAATGTCCATCCCGACGAAGACGCTGACGACGTTGTCGTCTTTCTTGAATCCCTTCTGCACGTGGAACGGATCCCACGGGCTGTCCTTCTCGTTTTCGGGGATGATCAGGTTGTTGTAGTTGCACGTGTTGCCGAACGTGCCCATGTACGTTTGTCCGGGCTGGCCGCAACTGCCGCAATTTTTCGAGAGCAGCGTCCAGGCGCGGCCAATCGTGGCGTTAGGCTGTGCGAACGGGCCCATCGCGCCGATGCCGTAATTCATATTGAGTTTGTCGCGGATCGGACCGTTGATGATTGCCGCTGTCGCGAACGAGTTCGTGGAGCTTGAAAGCGACGGCAATTCGCTCGCGGCAATCGCCAACACGATCGGAAAATAGCTCGGATCGCATCCGGCCATCACCGCGTTGATTGCGATGTTGCGGACGTTGTACGACCACTCCGGATACGAGCCCTTCGCCGGGCACATTTTTCCAACCGGCTCGTCGGGCGCGTGGCTTGTGGCCTTGAGCATCGCGTCCACTTTGTCTTGCGTCGGCAGGATAATTGGCATGAAATCCGTCATGCCGTTGTTCATGTAGTAGTTCTGCAAATTATCCGGAGTGTCGGAGAAAAACTCGGGACCAACGGGCGGCGTCACCGTGCCGGATTTCTCTTCGTCGGGCGTGAGGGGCTTGGTGAGCGCGCTGATGATTTCCGGCATCAACGGCTTATGGGTGACGGGGTCGTCTCCTTCGAGATACGCGTACATCTGCGCGTCCGTCTTACCCCACACCGGATGCGGCGTGAAGCAGATGCGCTCGTGCGGCATGCCGCGCTGCGCCGCGTTGCTGTAGGCGAGGTCCTTGAACGCGATGGTGACGATCGGAGCTGTGGGGATACCCATTTTTTCGAGTGTTATGCAGTGACCGACGGTCGCTGGCGTGCACGTGCTTCAATGGCCGATGGCCATGATGACGGCGTTGCCCTTGGCCTTGATTTCGGCCCAGAGCTTCGGGTCGTCGTCCGGCAGCGCGCCGGCTTTCAGGCGGTAAACCGTCTTTACGCTCGGCATGTTTTTCTGGAACCAGGTGGCGATCTGATTCAGGAAATGATCGGCGCCGGGAAAACCATCGGAGACAAGATAGATCGTCTCGCCGTCAAGCGTTTTCAGGCGCGGCGCCATAGGAATCAGCGTGATCGGCGGCGGCGTGCCTTTGGGATTCAGCGCCTCGAGTTTTGCGCCCGACGATGCGGTCGAGCCTGTTTTGCGGACTGCGGCGTCCAGTTTGGTCCCGGCCAGCAACGCCGGCGAAGCCCCTAGCAATGACAACAGCTTACGTCGATTCATAGCAGCCTCCACCCCGCGGGGCCCGGCGGCCGGATTGGGGCCGCTGGGGTCGCGCCTAAGGCGTAAACAAAACGCGTCTATAAACAGCGCAAATTCTGCATCGCTGCGGCTCGGATGTTACGCCCGGAATGTCGGGACAGGCAAGCATTCAGGTCCGCAGGACCGAATTCCTGCCGCTGCGTTAGACCTTGCGGATAGGGCCAGGATAGCCGGCAAGCCTTTGGTCGTTGGTCAGCAAAGTGATTCCCTCGACGATCGCCTGGGCAACCAAGACTCGGTCGAACGGATCTTTGTGCTTCAACGGCAATTCGCCGACATGGACGACGTGTTCACTGATGATCGGTAGTTCTCCGTACCCATTGTCCAGCAGCGCCCGCCGAAGCACGCGTGGGTCGACCTGGAAATCTTTACGTCCGATGCTGCGCTTGATCGTAATCTCCCAAAGACTCGCGGCGCTGAATAACACCTCGTTTTCAGGATCTTCGATGAGGATGCGAGCGGGCTTCGGAATGCGGTTCGGTGCGCTAGCCGCCCAGAGCAGCAGGTGAGTGTCCAGCAGCAGTTTCAACGCCTGCCGCCGAAAAGCCGCTCGATTTCGTCGCTGCCCATCGAATTGAAATCATCCGGGATCAAGAATTGTCCCAGCAAAAAGCCCAGGCGGCGGGCCTGCTTCGCTGAAGGCGCTTCGAGCGCGGTCACCTTGACCATAGGTTTGCCGGCCTTGGCGATGATGAAGGATTTTCCCTTCGCGGCGTCGTCAACCAGGCGTGACAGGTGAGTTTTGGCCTTGTGAATGTTGATGGTGGTCACGGTTCGCCATCTTCTATAGACTAAGTTTACTTAGTCTAGTTTATCGGCAGGGCGGCGTCAAGTGACAGATGCTCGATGGCGCGACTGTGGATCGGCAGCGCAACTTCCATGCCGGGCGATTGCAGGATGCGCAGCGCCGCGACCGGCCGCCTACTTGCCCTTTTCAACTGGATATCCTTTCGAATACCAGTCCTTGTAGAAGGTGTTGGGAAGCGCGAGTACGCGCAGGTGTTGAAAACCCATGGCGCGCAGGGTTTCGAATGCTGGCCGGACATTCGGACATTTGGCGAACGGGCAGCAGCCGCAATAGACGATCAAGTTGGTTGAGCGAGAGACTCCTTCAGCCCACTTCTTCAGATCTGCCATCCCTGCCGGCTGGGACGCCGGACCGTGAAAGACAGCTCCGGGAATGTGCGCTCCCTCGAAGAGATTACTAAAGCCAACGCAAACCACCACCGGCCGACTCTTTCCCTTCACCGCCAATTCTTTGGCGAGCTGCGCAGGCTGGACAATTTCAGCGCCAGTCCACGGTTCAGCTGCCCGCACCGCTACGGGTTTGCCGGCGGCCCTAGCGCCGGCCGCATTTGCCCTCAGGAATTGCGCGAAAAAAGCTCCGGCGAGCGCGAATGCCAGCACTGTCAACATTGGAGGCACACCGCACGAGAACGATTTCGCTCTCTTACCCACACTCATGGCTGCTCCTCGATCATTCCGTGGAAGTTCCGGCAACTCACGTCATTACCTCGGAGAACAAAGTAGCGGCAGGTCTATTGTCAGCTTTCCAGTTCGGGAATCAATTTGGCTAATGGTGTGGCGCGAAGTCCAGGACGCAGCAGCCATACCGCTTGGCCGGCGGGCAGGAAGTAGGGCCCGCGGCGATACGCCGCGGGCCGCCGCCGTCCCGCTGAAGCGCCCTTTAGACCCACTTATCGATGGACACGCTCATGCGATAGCTCATGTTGGCTATCTGATGATACGGATTGGTTTCGCCACCGACCACAGCGAAGTTGAACGCATCCACGCGTCCCCACTTCGGCACGACGGAATCGTCGGTGAGGTTAGCGGCGGCTGGACCCATTGGCGGCCGGCTGAACAGACACGACTTTAGATGCCCAACCGTGTCCGTCGCGTTCTTCTGCAGCCACGCGGCCAGGTCTTCCTTCGTTTTGTAGCCGCGATCGACCAGACCTTGCGCCACCAACGGATCCATCACGATGAACGCTCCGAAAATGGTGGCAAACGTCACGCAGTTGCAGGCCATTGCTTCTTCGTAATGCGGTACAGGCTTGATGCCAAGACCCCATCCGCCCTGCGCCTGTTGAATACCGAACCCAAAGAACAAGCTGATCACGTTCTCTTCCTTCTTGAAACCCTTTTGAACGTGAAGTGGCTCGTACGGACTGGCCTCTTCATTTTCGGGGATGACCAGATTGCTGTAGTTGATCACGTTGCCTTGCGAGCCCTCGTACGTTTGCCCCGGCAGGCCGCCGTTGCAGAGGTTTTTCGAGAGCAGTCCCCAGGCGCGGCCGATATTCGAGTTCGGCTGCGAGAAAGGACCCATGGCGCCGATTCCGTAATTCATGTTGAGCTTGTTGCGAATTGGGCCGTTAATCATGGCGGCGTAGACCAGCGAGTTCGTCGAGCTAAAGAGCGCCGATTGTCCGCTGGCTGCCAGCGCGAGGATCGTCGGGAAATAATCCGGCGACGCGCCGGACATTACCGCGTTGATCGCCACTTGGCGGACGTTGAACGACCACGCCGGAAATGCGCCTTGCGCGGGAGTTAGCTTCCCAACCGGCTCGTCGGGCGCGTGGCTGGTGCCCTTGAGCATTGCATCCACTTTGTCCTCGGTCGGGATGACGATCGGCATGAAATCGGTCATGCCGTTGTCCATGTAATATCGCTGCAGATTGTCCGCGGTGTCGACGAAAGTAGCCGGGCCAATCGACGGAGTCATTGAGCCGGTCTTACTCTCTTCCGTGGTGAGCGGCTTGGTGAGCGCGCTGATCACTTCGGGCATGAGCGGCTTGTGCGTGACCGGATCGTCGCCTTCGAGATAGGCGTACATCTGCTCCGGCGTCTTGCCCCAAACCGGATGCGGTGTGTAGCAGATGCGCAAATCCGGAACGCCACGGCTGGCCGCGTTGCTCTCCGCCAAGTCATGAAACGCGATCGTGACCATAGGCGCGGTCGGAATTCCCATCTTCTCGTATTCTATGCAGTGACCGACGGTCGCTGGGGTGCACGTGCTTCAATGCCCGATGGCCATGATCACGGCATTGCCGTTGGCCTTAACCTCCGCATTGAGCTTGGGATCGTCGGCTGCGAATCCACCAGCCTTCAGGCGGTAGATCGTCTTCACGCTGGGCATGTTTTTAGCGAACCACGTCTTCATCTGGTCGAGGAAGATATCCGCGCCCGGAAATCCATCGGAAACCAGATAGACGGTCTTGCCATCGAGCGTCGAGAGACGTGGCGCCATGGGAATCAATTGCACTGCTGGCGGAGTCCCTCTCGGGTTGAGTCCGGTAATCTTATCGCCGCCAGCGGACGAATGCCTGGTGTGCGATTGACTGGATTTCTTCTCTGCCGCGTCCAGCCGGGAGCCAGCCAGAAGGGCTGGAGCGGCACCCAGCAGAGATAACATGCTGCGCCTTTTCATGATGGCTCTCCTTATCTAATGCGAAGTTCGGTCCTACAACGTGCGAAACTGCCCTCAAATTGCGTATTTAGGGCGGCGCGAAACTGTTGCGTCGCGGATGGTATCGACCGCCAGCGGCATTGTCAATGCACGGCGGATCGTCAGTTTACCGGGCAATACCCTGTTCGGGTCGTTGCGCCGGTTGGCGTTTCTTCGCTGCGGAGGCGCCTGGCGGGTAACGGTCCAGGGAAATAAGCTATCGCAATCCGATCCGGCGTCAGGCGGACTCGACCCGTCGATGAGCTCAACGAACGTCCGCCGGACTGAATTCCACCCCCGCCGTACGAGCGCAAAACCTAAGGGCCGCTGCAAATGACGACTGGCTCCAGATTTCCCGCTCTTTGATGCAGACGTGCCACTGCGAAAAATCGTTACATCTATTTTCCGAGGGACGGTACCATAGGACGCGGTAGAAAGCGATCAATCATGCACAAATTGGACTTGCCGCTCCGCAACGCGTTGGCGTTAGCGCGCGTCCGAAATGCCAGAGGAGATTATGCAACCTGAACCGAACATGGACGTGGCTCACCTGGGCCACGTGGAGGTTTTGACGCCGAAACTGGAGGAGAGCGTCCGTTTTTTCGTGGACTTGGGGGGTATGACGGAATGCGGCCGCAAAGGCGATTCCGTCTATTTGCGTTGCTACGATGATTACGAGCGCTGCTCGCTGAAACTGACCGCATCGAAGCTGCCGGGAGTCGGGCATGTGGCGTATCGCACGCGCAGCCCGCAGGCGCTGGAACGCCGCATCGCCTCGCTGAAAGGCTCCGGCCTCGAAATCGGATGGAACGATGGCGATCTGGGGCACGGCCCGGCCTACGTCTGCACCGATCCCGATGGCCACAAAATCGAGCTCTACTACGAAACGGAGTGGTATCAGGCACCGCCCGAATTGCGTCCCGCGATAAAAAACCAGGCCGAGAAGTTTCCCGGACGCGGCATGAACCTCCGTCGGCTGGACCACTGGAATGCCCTCGCCGCGGACATCAAAGCTAACCGCGAATTCTACGAGAACTATCTCGGCTTTCGGCTCACCGAACAGATCGTGCTCGATAATGGCATCGAGGCAGGCATGTGGATGACCTGCACGAACAAAAGCTACGATCTGGCGTACTCGCGCGACAACACCGGAAGCCACGGGCGGCTGCACCACGTTACATTCGCCGCGAACAGCCGCGAGGAAGTGCTGCTTGCCGCCGATATCGCGCTGGAAAATGGCATTCGCATCGAGACCGGGCCGCACAAGCACGCCATTCAGCAGACGTTCTTCCTGTACTTGTTCGAGCCTGGCGGCAACCGCATCGAAGTCGCCAGCGCAGTGGCGCGCCTGATTCTCGCCCCGGACTGGAAACCGATTCGCTGGTCGGAGGCCGAGCGCAAGAAGGGCCAGGCTTGGGGGCTGAAAACGATCGAGTCGTTCCACACGTATGGCACGCCGCCGGTCGAAGAAGTAGTCAGCAAAGGTTAACAGACGCCGAAGACTGCGAGCGTCTGGCGTCGTCCGAAAATTCTCAACTGACGGAGGAGTTCTGATGAGCAAGACGGTCGTGGTCCGCAATATCGAGCAACCTGCGCAAGACGCCGTTGATGCGCTCGAAAAATATGGCGTATCGACGGTCCACGAAGCGCAGGGCCGCATCGGATTGCTCGCGTCATACATGCGTCCGATATATCCCGGCGCCTCGATCGCAGGAGCTGCCGTCACCGTATCGCTTCCGCCTGGGGACAACCTGATGATTCACGTCGCTGTGGAAGTCTGCAAGCCAGGCAATATTCTGGTGGTTGCTCCCACGTCGCCGTGCACCGACGGCTATTTCGGCGAGCTGCTGGCCACCTCGTTGCGTGCGCATGGCGTGAAGGGACTCGTGATCGAAGCGGGCGTGCGCGACGTTCGCCCCCTCACCGAGATGAAATTTCCGGTCTGGAGCCGCGCCGTTCATTCGCAGGGCACCGTGAAGGCGACGCTCGGATCCGTGAACCTGCCGATCACTTGCGCGGGCGCGCAAATCGATCCCGGGGACGTGATTGTTGCGGACGACGATGGCGTGGTCGTCGTGCGGCGTTCAGCTGCGCGCGAAGTCGCCGCCGCTTCCGAGCAGCGCGTCGCCAAGGAAGATAAAGCGCGCGAGCGGCTCGCCAAGGGCGAACTGGGCCTCGATATGTACGGCCTGCGCGAAAAAGTGAAGCAGCTCGGCCTGGAATACAGGTAGCGGCTGTAAATCTGAGCGTAGACGCGCTGCTTGCTGCGCCTCCTTCGGGCCAGGCATGCGCCAGATGCAGGAGACCTCCATGAGCAGCAAAGCGATTGTCGAACCAAGCGAAACCGAGCGGCGCAATATCGAGCAGGCCTGCATCGCGCTGTGCATCGATTACTGCGAAATTGTCGACGCCAAGGATTACCAGCGGATGCGCGAAGTATTCGCCGCCGATGCGCAGTATTATTCCCCGGCCGCGCCGGACAAGCTGATTCAAGGCGCCGACGCGATCGTCGCTTACCTTTCACACATTCCGGCTGCGCTGGTAACGCAGCATCTCGCCTGCAACATTCGTGTCCGCGCCGAATCCGACGACGCGGCAACCGGCTCGTGCAAAATTTTGCTGTTTACCGCCGACGGAAGCACGCCGGAAACTCCGGACGGACCAAAGGCCGCGGAGACGCAGCGAATCGGCATCTATCATGACCGCTACGTCCGCACGCCGGCCGGTTGGCGCATCGCCGAACGCCGCGGCAAAGGTTTGCTTCACACGTAATTCCAACGGCAGGTCATCGCCATGGCTGCACAATCGTTTCGAAGAATCGCAATCATCGGATTCGGAGAAGTGGGCGGCATTTTTGGTCGCGATCTCGCTGATCGTGGCATCGACGTTGCCGCCTTCGACATTCTGCTGCACCCGCCCGCCTCGCGCGAGGCTATGCTCGCGAAAGCGCGCACATGTGGCGTTCACGCGCGCGGCTCGCTCAGCGAATGCCTCGCCGGTCGGGAGCTAATCATTTCCGCAGTTACCGCTTCATCGGCCGCGGAAGTTGCGGAAGAATCCGCGCCGCTTCTCGCGAGTGGCCAGATCTATCTCGATATCAATTCCGTTTCGCCAGAAACCAAATCACGCATGGCCGAGGCTTTCGAATGTAGTCAAGGCCATTTCGTCGAAGCTGCCGTGATGGCGGCCGTTTCTCCGCAGCGCCTGAAGGTGCCGATGCTTCTCGGCGGGCGCTACGCTGCCGAGTTGGCTCCGCGATTGGCCGCGACTGGCATGAACAGCAAAGCCGTCAGCGAGCGTGTGGGCATCGCGTCGGCCACGAAGATGTGCCGCAGCGTCATCATCAAGGGACTGGAAGCTTTGGTTCTCGAAAGCATGTTGGCCGCGCGACGCTATGGCGCCGAAGATGCCGTCCTCGCGTCGCTTGCTGCTACGTATCCAGATATGGGCTGGCAGAAAGGTTTGCCGGACTACCTGATCAGCCGCGTTGCCGAGCACGGACGCCGCCGCGCTGCCGAAATGCGCGAGGCGGCGCAAGCCGTCAGCGACGCGGGCCTCGAACCGCACATGGCTCGCGCCACGGCTGCGCGTCAGGATTGGCTGGTGGACGAAATCGCTGCTCGGCATCTGCCGCGTCAATCGGGAGAGCATTTCTCCTGGCGCCACCTCGCGGACGCTATCTGCGAGCCTAAGAAATCAGGCCAATCGCGTTGATCCGTGCGCGCTGCCGTGGAAGAGTGTCGCGCCTCCAGCGCGACGAATTACCGGCCGAGCGGTTCGCTGCCTACCCGCTGCCTCCTAAAACGGCCAGAATCTCTTGCGCCAGCCGCCCGCTGCAGCGCCGTCGTTTGTTTTCGCCCGCTCTTCACCAATTTCCGGCACGTATGACAGCGGCCGGCCTTCGAACGCGGCCAGCGGATTCTCCACCAGCAGCGCCCGCGCGACTTCTTCGCCGTGTTCTTTGCTGATCAGTTCGTATGTTTCCTTCAGCCGCAGCGGCCGGCTGGTTACGTTGTGTGCATCGCTGGCGATGAAATGCACCGCACCGGCTGCGAGCCATTCTTCAGCGCGCTCCTGTGCCGCCTGTCCCCATTTGCCGTGAAATGACTGCGCGGTGATCTGCGCGTAACAGCCCTGCCGCAGCCATTGAAACAGCCGCTCCGGCTGCGAACGGATCAGCGGATTGCGCTCCGGATGCGTGATGATCGGGTGCAGTCCCGCAAGTTGCAGTTGATGCAGCGCCTGGTCCATCGGTGGGGGAATCGAATAATCCGCGAACTCCACCAGCAAATAGTTTCGCTGATTGATCGTGAAGCGCGCCGCGTCGTGCTGAATATCCTGCAGGTTTTCGAAGCTCATGTGGAAATCGCAACCGGTGGCCAAAATCAGCCGCCCTTCGAAGCGGCCCTGCAATTCCGCGCGGCGCTGTCGGATCAGCTCCGGAACGAATCGGTAGGCGTTATTGGAGTGCGGCGTACCCACGATGTGCGTGATGCCGCCTTCGATCGCCATTTCGGCCATTGCGCACGACGTTTCGAAGGAATCGGCGCCGTCGTCAAGTTGCGGCAGGATGTGGCAGTGAATATCAATCATCCACGAGCGAGCATAGCGCACGAACTCGCGCCAGCACAATGCAGCCACGCATGCGAAACGGTTCGGCTAACGAAGGAAGAGGCTATACGTGAGTGTCAGCAGGACGATCGCCGTAAAAACGCTGTACTTCCAATTCTTCAGCGCGGCCATGAAATACACCATCGATGCAAGCACGCGGATAAACGGCGTTAACATCAGCATCGCGATGCCTAGGCTCATCAGCAACCGCGGACGAAACGCGCCTTGCGCGGCCAGGCGAATTTCGACGAGCACCAGCTCGAACAAATTCATTCCGGTGATCTTGTAATCGAAAGAAAGCGAGCGCGTATCGATCCATCGCCAAATTAGCGCCGCACCCACCAGCACCAGGCTGATCAGGACGCCGATCAGCAGGATGTATCCGACCACCGCATCCATATCGAATTCCCGCTTGGTTTCGCCAAGCGCGCTGGCATTCGCGCTTTGTCCCGCTCCTGGTTTCGGATCTTCCATCACAATCCGCCTCGCACGCCGCGGACGATCATCTCCACGGCCAATATCAGCAGGATGAACAGAAAAAACCGCCGCACCGCCTGATTCGACATCCGCACCAGCAGCCGCGTTCCCAAAAACGCTCCGATCGCGATCCCCAGAATCACTGGCGCCGCCAGTCCCGGTTCGATCAGCCCGGCCATCAGATAGACGCTTGCTCCTGCCAGAGCCGTCACGCCGATGATCATGTTGCTCGTGGTCGTGGAAACCTTCGGCGGCAAGCCCATCACCAAATCATGGATCAGCACTTTCACCGCGCCCGCGCCGATCCCCAGCAGTCCCGCGATAATTCCCGCCACGTACATCAGGGGCGCGCCGAAATACGCCCTCACCGCTTTGTAGTGAACCACTTCTCCGAGCGCTTGGTCCGGATAGCTGCCTTCCAGTTCCAGCCATTTCGTGAAGCGGTCCTGCGGCCCGGTATTGCCCATCTGATGCCTTGCAAATAGCAACGCCAGCCACGATGCCAGCAGCACCAGCCCGAAGATGATGTAAAGAGGCTTCGGCGACACAGCCAGCGTGATCTTCGCGCCCGTCAACGCTCCTGCGATGGTGAACATCTCCAGAAACATTCCCACTTTCAGGTTGGTGATGTGATCGCGAATGTACGCCGAAGCCGACCCACTCGAAGTGGCGATTACCGAAAGAATGCTGATGGCGATGGCGTGCTTGATGTCCACGCCCAGCAGCGTCAGCACTGGAATGATCACTACCCCGCCGCCCATGCCGGCCATCGCGCCGACGAACCCGGCCACGATAGAAATGGGAAAGAGAAGTTCGAAAGAGATCATCGGCCTCTGAATTGCCCGCCGCGCCCATCGCGCTCTCGCGCGCGCTCCGAGCTACAGTGTCTCCGATTCGGCATCGTCCCACAACGAGCGTCTGCGCTCGTGCGTCGCAATTTCACGTCTTTGTAATCGCCCGCCGCCGTGCGCTGCCATGCTTTGGGCGGTCCGCGAGTCGCTCGATCGGATGCTTGCGTTGAGAGATGTTCCTTTGTCGAGCCGCTAGGTGTAAGCTCCTTTGGTCCGCAGTCGTTAGCCCGGAGGTGATGTATGAAGGGCTCCCTCCTCCGCCTCTCCATTGCAGTATCGCTTTCGGCTTTTCTCGCATCGCCATTGCTGGCCCAAAAAGGCGGGCCGCCGAAGGCGCCTTCGCAGCCCGCTCCGGTTCAGCCCACCGCACCCGTTGCGCCCGTTCCGGCCGGCCCTGCCGTGCAAAATCCTCCCTTCGTGTACGGCAAGCTTTTGACGGAAAGCGGCGCCGCTCTTCCCGAATCCACTTCCGTGGAGCTGGACTGCGCAACGCAGTATGCAAAAGCTGTCCATCCCGAGTTGAACGGAACGTTTCAATTCGATCTGCGCGCGACGCAGCAGACCGACGAGGACATGAGCGCTGCCGTGAACCCGTCCGATGCGCAGGGCTTGGCTCCCACCCAACTGGGGAACACCTCGCCAAATTCCGGCAATTCCGCCGCGTTTTCCGATTGCGATTTGCGGATATCCGCGCCCGGTTATCAGCCAGTCTCGAAATTTGTGGACATGCGCACCAGCGACATCGGAGGAGTGAATATGGGCACCCTCGTTCTCAGCCCAACCTTTGTCGAGCAGTCCTCCGAAGTCAGCGTCAGCTCATTGATGGTTCCAAAAAACGCGCGGAAGGAATATCAAAAGGGCGAAAACGATCTTCTTCGTAACGACATCCCGTCGGCCACCCGTCACCTCGAAAAAGCTGTGGCCGAATACGACAATTTCGCGCCGGCGTGGAACGACCTCGGCAGAATCTACTTAACCGCCCACCAGAGCGACAAGGCGAGTCAAGCCTTTGCAAAAGCCATCGCTGCAGATTCCCGCTACATCCCGCCGTACCTGAATCTGGCTCAACTGCAAATTGTGACCGGGCAATACGCGGATGCCGCGGCCACGGCGGGAAAAGCGCTGGCCGTCCAGCCCAGCTTGTCGGCGGCCAGTTTTCTCGATGCTTTGGCCGACTTCAAACTGAATCGTTTTGCTGCGGCGGAGCAAAATGCCCGCAACGCCGAGCGTGGATCGCACGAAAACATCCCTCGGTTGCACCTGCTGCTTACAGACATCCTTCTCCAAAAAAGAGACTATTCCGGCGCCGTGCAGGAAATGCAGGCGTACATGCAGGAATATCCTAACGGGCAATTCGTCAGCGAGGTGAAAACGCGCTTGCCGCAAATTGAAAACCTCGCGGCGCAGGCGGCCGCGAATCCTCAACCCGCCGCTCCAGTAAATCAACC
>JASHWB010000349.1 GCA_030044295.1 Candidatus Acidiferrales bacterium | reverse complement strand
AGGGCATGTCCACACTAGCGACGATTGCGTCCGTTTCGCCCTTCATCGGTCTATTCGGGACGGTTTGGGGCGTGATGGATGCGTTCGCGGGCTTGGGCGAGGCCGGCACGGCGAGCCTGCGCGCTGTGGCACCGGGCATTGCGGAAGCGCTGATTACGACGGCCGCGGGACTCTTCGCGGCGATTCCCGCATTGATCGCCTACAACCACTTCCTTCACGGAATCCGCAGCCTGGCCACGCGGATGAACGATTTCGCCGCCGAATTCGTGGCGAAGATTGAGACGCTATACACGTCGTAGGAATTTCCCATGCCACAAATACAACGCGAGACGGGCACCTCCCTTTCGGAAATCAACATGGTGCCGTTCATCGACGTGGTGCTGGTGCTGCTGATCATTTTCATGATCACCGCACCGGTGCTGCAATCGGGAATCGACGTGGACGTGCCGAAGACAAAAACGGTGAACGAACTGACGCAGGTGCGGATGGTGGTGACCATCGATCGCGGGCAGCGCGTGTATCTGAACGATAAGCCGGTGAATATCCATCAACTGGGACAGGAGATCGTGTCCAAATCGCCCAATCCGAAGACGCAGGCGGTTTACATCCGGTGCGATCAGGCGGTGCCGTTTGGAAGCTGGGCTACGGTGGTGGATGCGTTGCGGCAAGCCGGGATCCAGAACATCAGCGTGGTTACACAGCCGCTGAGCGAGCGTTCGTCATCCGAGTGAGATGGCTTCCGTTGCGGCATTACGGCGAAACGAGACGGTCAAACCGTTTATAAAATATTCCGTCGTTCTACATTGCGTGCTGGGGGCGCTTTTGGTGGTCTCGGCATACCTTTCGCGTCCGGGGCAGAACTGGGGCGGGCCTGGAGGATCGGTAACGGTCGGGTTAGTCGGCAATGTACCGGCGATACCGCTACCACGGCCGGAAGTGGTAAGTCCCAATCGCGTGGTGGACAACAGCAAAGGTCTCTACAAAGCCGTGCCCAAGCCTCCCGATCTCGCGAAAGATGCGGTTCCCATCCCCAAGTTCCTGAATAACAGAGTCCCGAAAATCAAGAAGCCAAAGGAAGAAGCGAGCGAAATGGCTCCTGCGCCGAGGTACGTCACGCGGCCCTCGAAGGTGCTGGAGAACAAGACTCCACCGCCGCCGAACGCAGTTCCGTATGGCGCCGGCGGCGCGCCGACGGTGCCGACTACGTCATTTGCGATGGGCAATCAGGGAGCCACGGCCGCGGGAATGAGTTTTGGCGGCGTGCAGGGTGGAGATTTCGCGTCGCGGTTCGGCTGGTACGTGCAAGCCGTGCAGCGGCGCGTCAGCAGCAATTGGCTGCAGTCCGCGGTCGATCCGAGCGTGGCGTATGCGCCGCGGGTGGTAGTCAATTTCACGATTTTGCGCGACGGAAGGATCACGAACATTCAGATCCAGCAGTCGAGCAATATTCAGTCGGTTGACCTTTCCGCGTACCGCGCGGTTCAGGCTTCGAGCCCGGTGCAAGCATTGCCGCCCGGATATTCGGGTTCGTACGTGAATGTGCAGTTTTGGTTTGATTTTCACCGATGATTGATCTGTTTCACATACTTTCGCTTTCAAGGTTCTGTTAAATGAGACGAAGACTGGCAGTGTTGGCGGTGGCGTTTGCAGCGGCTTTGCTGGGCTCGGTTCCGCGGGCTTCAGCACAGGACTGGTTCACGACGGGCACAGGCCTGGGGGTTACGAAGGTGCGGTTGGCGGTGCCGGAGACGGCGGTGCGGTCGGCACCAGCTCAGCCGTTTCAAAAGACGTTTCATGACGTGTTGTGGTCGGACCTGGAGTATTCGGGCATCCTGGACATGGTGAGCGAAAGCTTCTATCCGCTCTCGGCACCGAGCCAGCCGAGCGAATTGAACGCGCAGCAGTGGTCGGCACAGCCATGCAACGCCTACATGGTCGCCTACGGGAATCTGAGCGTGAACGGCACCTCACTATCTCTTGCGGGATATCTCTCCGACGTGCACAGCCAAACGGCATCCACCGCTCTGCAAAAGATCTATAACGACGCGGTATCGGATGAAGGCGCGCGAACCCTAGCGCACGAGTTTGCGGATGACATTATCTCCACGATCAGCGGCGGGCAGCGCGGAATCGCGCAGACGAAACTCGTTTATGTGAGCGCGCACAACGGAGACAAGGAAATCTGGGAGATGGATTACGACGGCGCCAACCAGCACCAGTTGACGCACCTTCGCACCATTTCGCTGACGCCTAGATGGTCGCCGGACGGCTCGCGCATCGCGTTCACCTGCTACGTTCCGTACCGCGGCGCGCCTTCGGCGCAGATATGCATTTACTCGACGGTGTCGAACCGTATGATCGCATTTCCGCATTTTCCGGGAACGAACGCGACGCCGGCATGGTCGCCGAACGGAACGCAGATCGCGTTCATGTCCAGCCGGAGCGGCGGCACCGAACTTTATCTGGCGAATGCGGATGGGACGCACATGCAGCAGATCACGTATGCAGCAGGAGTGAACACTTCGCCGGTATTCAATCCGAAGACAGGGCAGCAGATCGTGTTCGTCAGCGACCGCGTGGGCGACCCGATTTTGTACATGTCGAACGCAGACGGGTCGAACCTACAAAAAATCGACCTGCCGGACATGGGTTACGTGGTCGATCCGGCGTGGTCACCGAATGGACAATTGCTCGCATTTAGTTGGCGCAGACCGACCGGAAACTACGATATTTACGTCATGGACATTGCGAGCCATCAATTGGTCGAATTGACCAAGGATGAGGGACGCAACGAGCGACCCAGTTGGGCGCCCGACGGAAGGCATTTGGCCTTCGAATCAACGCGCACTGGGACGAACGAGATCTGGAGCATGCTGGCAGACGGCAGCCAGCCGCGGGAATTGACGTTTCACGGCGAGAATGAATCACCGAATTGGTCGCCGACGGACTAGCGGGCGGCGCTTCCGGTGCGGCACGAGAGCACCAGCGCAAACGAATTCCTCGTTCGTATGTGTGGGGAAGATGTAGCAGGGGAAGAGCAGTTTACAGGGTGTGCTTTCGTAGTTGTCAGGATTGGGTAGGGTTCGACATTTTTCGAAAATTTCATTTTCGGTGTTCCGCTAAGCCCTCACGGAAGACCGAAGGAGAGAGAACGATAATGCAGCTCCGCAGTGTTTCAAAATCTGTGCTTGCAGTCAGCTTGTTCGCATTAGCCGCGGTTGTTGGCGGCTGCAAAAAGCAGGTCGCAGCCACGACACCCGCACCAACTCCCGCTCCCGCGGCCGCACCGACGGTAACGCTCAACGCCACTCCGGCGTCGATTCAGTCCGGACAGACTTCAACGCTCGCGTGGTCTTCCACGAACGCGACGGACCTGGATATCGAACCCGGTGTGGGGAAGGTTTCGCCGCAAGGCTCGACACCGGTGACGCCGAACCAATCGACCACTTACACGATTACCGCGACTGGCTCGGGCGGCAGCACCACGGCCACGGCGGAGGTGAACGTCTCAGCGCCCGCCGCGGCAGCAGCTCCCGCAGCCACACCGAACCTGAGCGATCTTTTCGCGCAGAACATCAAGGATGCGTTCTTCGATTTTGATAAGGCCGAACTGCGGCAGGACGCTCGCGATGCGCTCACGAAAGATGCCGAGTTTCTCCGCTCCTATCCGCAGGCGCGGATTTCGATCGAGGGACACTGCGACGAGCGTGGATCAACCGAATACAACCTGGGCCTTGGGCAGCGTCGTGCGGAAGCGGCCAAGAACTTCCTGATTTCCCTGGGGATTTCCGGGGACCGGATGACGACGGTCAGCTGGGGCAAAGAGCGGGCTTTCTGCAGCGAGCACACGGAAGAGTGCTGGTCTCAGAACCGGCGCGCGCACCTCGTCCTAGTGCAAGGCGGCGGATCGGGAGAGTAATTGCATTCGCTTTGCCGGCGGCGGGCCACACCTGCCGCCGGAAGTTTTTTTTCTAGGCGGCGCGGCGTTTGCAACGAAAAGCCGTGCGAAAATAGATCCGGAAGATTCGCGGGCCGCTCGTCTGCGAATAATCTAGCCCAGCCACATTCAGGCAGGAGGTATGCCATTGCGAATACGATGGATCGCGCTCGCCATTGCAGCTATGTTCTGCGGCGCGCTCGGCGGAGCGATTCTGGCCCCGCAGCCCGCGGACGCCGTCTCGCGTGAGATCATTCAATTGCAACAGCAAGTCTCGCAACTGATTCAGGGTCAGCAAGACCTTAACACTGCGCTGGCGTCTGACACCGCTACGCTGCGTACGCTCGTACAACAGTCGCTCGACTCCGGCAGCCAACTGCACAATCAGATGGGAGCGCTTCAAAAAGTCGTGCAAGACATGCAGGCCAACACCAACTCGACGATCAGCACGATGTCGCAGCAGCAGCAGGGCGTCTCGGACAACCTCCAGGACGTCCAGGCGCGCGTCGGAAAACTTTCTCAGCAGCTCAATGACATTCAAAGCGAGCTGCAGAGCATCGATTCCAAGGTTTCGCAGCAAGGCGGAGGCGCGCCGGGCGGCGCAATAGCACCGGGCGGGACTCCTCCAGGCGCGGCTCCTACCACTGCTCCAGGCACGAATCCTGGCGCACCTCCGAATGGAGCGCCAAGCACGGCAGCTCCGGACGGAAACTCGGTCCCGACAGGCCCGACCGCGACGAATACAGCGGGCCCCGCGGGAATGGCCCCGATTTCGGCCGATACTCTCTACCGGAACGCGCTGCGCGACTATCAGAGCGGGAACTTCGATCTTTCACGGCAGGAGTTTTCGGACTACATCAAGAGTTTCCCGCAGAACGATCTAGCATCCAACTCGCAGTTCTATCTGGGAGAAATCGCCTACTCGCAAGGCGACTATAAGGCCGCCGAAGCGGCTTATGAGACCGTGCTGCAAAGCTATCCGCAAAGCCTGAAACTGAGCGCTTCTCTGTACAAAAAAGCTCTCGCTGAGCTAGCGATGGGAATGAAGCTCAGCGCCAAGCGCGATCTGCGCGACGTGGTCAAGCGGTTTCCCGGCTCGGACGAAGCACGCCGGGCCGAAGCCAAACTTCGGCAGCTCGAAGAACCCGCGAGGCGCTGACGGCGCGCTTCTGAAATAAGCGACGGGCACGTTCGTAACCGCCGCTTCCCGCCAACCGCTAATTCCCTCTTCAGGCACGGAGAAAGTCCGGCTGCCAATCCCGCACCAGCTTTTTGATCGCTTTGCGATTCGTCAGCTTTTCTTCCAAGACTTTTCGCGCCAACTCCGGCAATTCCGCGTCGCTTGCAAAGCGCAATGACACCAGTTGATCAACCGTGAATTCGGGTATTCGCGAGCGCAGCTCAGACGGAAGCATCTGTTCCATGCGGAGCCGCATCTCGAGACGGATCACGCGGTCCTGGACCGTCAACGCAAACATCCGCGCGGTCAAGGCAAGCAAGAACAGCGCGATGGCGACAAGTAACGAGACGACAGTCCCGAAGGAAACATCTCGAACCAGGCGAACGATCGACCACACGATATTGAGCAGAAAAACCGGCGCGACAAAAAAGTGAAATGCGGGAACGAATTTTGCATGATTTTCGAAGTTCTGAGTCTTGGGCATGCGGCCTCCAGCCACTTTTGCGCTAAGGGACTTCGGTGACGAAATTCTAGTGCGATGAGGTGAAAATTGCCACTGCGTGCGGGCCGGAGCCGACGCGTTCCTTTGCGGCATTATTTCCGCTATACTCCTGCGCATGTCCGTCAATAAAGCGATTTTAGTTGGGCGTCTCGGACGCGATCCGGAGACGCGCTACACGTCCGGCGGCCAAGCCGTGGCTAATTTCACGCTGGCAACCGACGAAACGTACAAAGACCGCTCTGGCGAGCGGCAGAAGCGCACGGAATGGCACCGGGTGGTTCTGTGGGGCAAGCTCGCGGAGATCGCGCAGCAATACCTGAAAAAGGGCATGCTGGTTTACGTGGAGGGCCGGATCCAGACGCGCCAGTGGGAAGACAAGCGCGACGGCCAGAAACGCCAGACGACAGAGATCGTGGGCACCACCATGCGAATGCTTACGTCGCGCGGTGAAGGCGCGGGAATTGGGCCTGGCGCGGGGCGAAGCGGTGATGCCGACACGGAAGCCATGCTGCCATCCGAAGAACCCTCCGCCGGGCCGGAAATTTCGGACGAAGATATTCCCTTCTAGTCGAGCGAGCGTGAGTTTTTAGCCGAAGGGCGCCCGCTGTGGAAGCGTCCGTGGGGAGTCCGCGCGTTTCAGGAGTGCGGGGCGCCGTTGCCGTTGGAGTTGTCAAGGCCCTGCACCAGATCCTCGTCCATCGAAGGGAGCGTAGGCAGGACCTCCGCGGCGATCGACCGATTCTGGATCAGGACATCTTTCTTCGTACGCCCGTCGCGGAATTCGATGGCACGCTTGGCGTACTGCGCGATATCCGTCTCGTGGGTCACAATCACGACCGTCAATCCATGCTCGGTGTTGAGGCGCTGAAAGATATCCATAATCTCGACGCTGGTGCGGCTATCGAGGTTGCCGGTCGGCTCGTCGGCCAGAAGCAGCGAGGGATTGTTCACTAGCGCCCGGGCGATAGCGACGCGCTGCTGCTGTCCTCCAGAAAGCTGCGATGGGAAGTGGCCAGTGCGCTCCGAAAGTCCGACGCGCGCCAGGGCCTCGCGGCCAAGCCGGTCACGCTCCGCCGGAGGGACTCCCGCG
>JASHWB010000348.1 GCA_030044295.1 Candidatus Acidiferrales bacterium | reverse complement strand
TGGCGCGCCCGGGGAGACTCGAACTCCCGACCCTCTGCTTAGAAGGCAGATGCTCTATCCAGCTGAGCTACGGGCGCATCGCTTGATCGATTGTAGGTTATTTATTCCCGCCGCGCCTACCGTTTTGCCGGATTAGGCACGCTCGGGCTTACATGCGCTGGTAGCGATACCGGGATTCGAACCCGGATTTTGGCCTTGAGAGGGCCACGTCCTAACCCTTAGACGATATCGCCAAAATGTGAGGAGACATCTCGATAAACGCCACAATTTTCGCACGGCTGAAACGACGGCGCAAGATACGGGCGTTTGCTTCTCATTCGAAGTCGATCAACAACAGATGGTTTCTACGCTTGCTCAATGTGAATGGCATCGCTGTTTGCGGAGCCGGCGTTTAGAGCCGAAAGAATATCTGTCTTGGTGACGATTCCCTCCAGCCGGTCCTGTTCGGAAGCGACGATCAGCATGTGCGGCCCGTGCGGAGCCATCAGCAGGCGCAATGCGCCTTGTAGTTCAGCCTCTGGAGCGACGATTTCGATCTCGCGGTCCATAATGTCCCGCACGGCGACTCGATCCCAACTTTCCGGCGGGACAGTACCGAGCGAAACGCTGGCGATTGTGCCCACGACGCGCCCGTTTTCAACAACAGGGTATGCCGTGTGTCCGACGCGTGCGCGAATCGTTTCGACGAATTCTCCGATGGACCAGTGCGCTTGCGCCGAGATCACCCGTTTCTGCATCGCGCCACCGATCACAAGATTGGAAAGCTCCGCAATCCGCACACCTTCGTGCAGTCGTTGGTCGCCCGACATCGACGCTTCACCGGAAACGGCATAGGCGACGGCCGCGCCGATCAGCGTCGGCACGATATACGCGTGCCCGCCGGTTGCCTCGGCCACGAAGACGACTGCCGTCAGCGGCGTTTTGTACCCGCCAGCAATAAACGCTGCCATTCCGACCGCGGCGAACAGATCCACGGACGGGCTGCGCGCGATCGACTGTGCGAACGCCACTCCGAATGAACTCCCGCTGAGGAACAGCGGCACGAACGCGGCGCTCACACCACCCACACCCAAGGAACACAGTGTGGCGGCGAGCTTCATCACTCCGAAGATCGTCAGCTCCAGTGAGCTGTGCGCCTGCTGCAGAATGATTTGCACTGCCTCGTAATTCGGGCCAATTGGAATCAATCCGCCTTTATAAGCGCTCACGAAAATCAATCCGCAGACGCCAGTTAAGAGTCCTCCGATCGCCATTTTGATCCAGTGCGGAATCTTGGCTTGTATCGAGAAGCGGCGGGCCCGGCGGAAGGTGATGTCGAAAACCATTGTGATAAGGCCGCAGATCGCGCCGAGCAAAACTGACCATAGCAAATCTCTTCGGGTGTAAGCCGTGCCGCTGGCGAAATCAAACAATGCTGTAGTGCCCACGAATGCCGCCATCGTCGCGTACGAAACGACCGAGGCAATCAGCGATGGCAGCAATGCTTCATGCGCGAGGTCATCCTTGTACGGCATTTCCAGCGCGAAGACGATGCCGGTCAACGGAGCCCGGAACACGGCGGACATTCCGGCCGCGGCTCCGCTGATCAGCATAATTCGGCGATCTCGTGGTTCGATCCGTAGTTTGCGCAACTTGGTCCAGAGCCACGATCCCAGCGCTCCGCCGCCGTAAATGCTGGGGCCTTCCAACGCTGCGCTGCCGCCCATGCCAACGGTCGCAATCGCTGCCAGGAGTTTAGGCACGAAGGACTTCATCGAAACCCGACCCTGATGCTCGTGGTACGAGCGGATGATTTCCTCTGTCGAATGTTCGTCGGGATCCGGAGTGAGATATTGCATGATCAGCCCGGCGACCGCGAAGCCGAGGATCAGTCCGGGTATGATCGCGATTCGATGCGCCAAGTAGTAGTGCAGAAGGGGCGGCCACATCCACACCAAGATCACTTTGACGAGCAGCGTGATCAACAGCCCAGTGATGACCCCCAGAATTGGGGCGATTATCAACCACTTGTGCAGGTCGCGCGAATACGTTTCGGTGAGGTCGCTGCGGACCAGAGACATGTACCGATGCAGCTTCGGGTATCTATCGCTTGCGGCTTTCACCGTTGGCATTCCACATTGTCCGAGAGTGTCGGATGCTTCGTTCCCAAGTTCGCGTCAGCGGGGGGCACTTGCGACTGCGGAATCAGTTCGCCCGGTTGGCTCTCGCGAATTCTTCGTAGCTCTTTCCGATGCAGCGTGGAGAGTTTTACCAAGACGGATCGCCCTCGCCGCGTAAGCTCCACTCGCACGACGCGGCGATCGCCGGCGCTCGCCTGTTTGCTCACCAACCCGGCGTTCGACGCGCGGCTGACCAATTCCACCACTGCGTTGTGCCGTTCTTGTAGAAACTCTGCTAATTCGGAAATGTTCGCCCAACCGCGTCCCGTGAACCCAGCGACGCCGAGCATCAATTGATGTTGCTGGGGCGTTACTCCCGCAGCGCGCGCGGCTTTCTCGCTGAACCGAAGAAATCTCCGGATGCGGTAGCGAAATCGTGCCAATTCCTCTTCTACAGCCGATTTGGTAGCGCTAGATCGACCGGAGCGGGCCATGCAGAAAGTATATCACGGCACGATATATCTGCGTAGGTAACCGAAGCCTCGCATCCTTGCGGCGCCTTCAGTAGATGAGGGCGTTCTCGCCCAGCGGACAGGCCGCCATTTTTTTGCCTCTGAAGCCGGCCCGCAATCCGCGATAGAATCCGGCTGTCGTGTGCATCAGCGGAGGCCTGCCACATGGATCGAGCCGTCGAAAAGGTGATCGGCGAATACGAAGAGCGCGAAAAAGTCGAGAACCGGATCAAGCGCGAGATTGGATTTGATGACGACCATTCCCGGCGCGACGAGTTTTTGCTTTCTGTTGGACGCGACTCGGCGCACATCCTCAGCATATTGGCGAAATCACTGAAGCCGAAAACCATCCTTGAAGTGGGAGGATCCTACGGCTACTCGACTCTCTGGCTTGCTGAAGCGGCTCAATCGGTCGGAGGCAAGCTGATCACGCTCGAAATTCATCCCGAAAAGCAGCAGCATTCTCGCCAGTCTATTGCTAGGGCAGGGCTCGCCAGCTCGGTTGATTTTCGGCTCGGCGAGGCTCGCGAACTCATATCCCAGCTTCCCGGCCCCTTCGATTTTGTCCTGCTCGATCTGTGGAAAGACCTCTATATTCCGTGTTTCGATCTCTTCTATCCCAAGCTCAGTACGGGCGCGATCGTCGTTGCCGATAACATGCTTTATCCTGAGCTAACTCGCGCGCAGGCCCTGGAATACCGCGCTCACGTGCGGACCAAACCGCATATCGACTCGATTTTGTTGGCGGTCGGCGGCGGTTTGGAGGTTAGCCGATTCGTCAAAGGCGCGGTCTGACCACTGACGATGAAGCCCGCGTTGTCCAGCCTCGTCGGCCCTGCATAAACGGAAATCTCTTCTCGCGTCTCCTCTCGCGCGAGAGTATTATTTTGTTTACGCGTTTCGGTTAAGCCCCCCGCGCGAACGGTTCCCCTAGGAGAAGGACGATGAAAAAGGTTCTTACGATCATTGGTATCATGATCGCCGTCCTGATCGTGATTGTGATCGCGCTTCCGCACTTGGTGAACGTGAACCGCTTTAAGCCCACGCTCGAAGCGGACCTTTCAAATGCCCTTGGGCGCCAAGTCGAAATCGGAAATATCCAGCTCTCCATTCTTTCCGGCGGCGTCACGGTTGACAACGTCTCGATCGCCGATGATCCCGCGTTCAGCAAGTCACCATTTTTGACGGCCAGGCAGCTGACCGCCGGCGTTCACATTTTTCCTCTGATCTTCTCCAAACGGCTCGATGTGAAGTCGTTCACAATCACCGACCCGCAGGTAACGCTCCTGCGCTCGCCGTCCGGCACGTGGAATTTTTCGAGTCTCGGCACCACGTCGTCGAAACCGCCCGCCTCGGCCGCGCCGTCGCCCTCCACCCCGGCATCGTCAAATGGTTCGAGCGGTAGCGTCTCTTCTGCTCCCAATGCTACCGTCGGCAAACTGAAAATTTCCAACGGCACCCTTGTGGTCGGCACAGTCGGCGCTCAACGCAAGACCGTCACGTATACCGCGGTTAACTTCGAGGCTTCGGAACTTTCACGAACGTCCCAGTTTCCGTTCAAGCTCACCGTCAACGCTCCGGGCGGTGGCACGATCGATTTGCAAGGCAATGCCGGGCCGTTGAATTCGACGGATATGTCTCTGACCCCTTTCACCGCGAAGCTCGACGCCCGGCATATCGACCTTGCCAGTACCGGCTTCGTTGACCCATCCTCCGGGTTGGCTGGCACAGTCAGCTTCAACGGCACATTTTCCTCGGACGGGAATGTGATGAGTTCTCAGGGAACCATTAAAACGGAGCGCATTCGCCTGGTGTCCGGCGGCGCGCCGTCCACCGTGCCTGTGGACCTCGA
>JASHWB010000347.1 GCA_030044295.1 Candidatus Acidiferrales bacterium | reverse complement strand
ACCCTCGAAACCCTGCTACCTTTAACCCGCCAGATGCTCGATAATATAGATCGGCTTGGCCCGCGCGCCGCGTGGACGGGCCCGCTATCGCGCGGCGATTTCGACGTTGTCGCAAAGCACTTGCGGGCGCTGCGTCCCTATCCGCGCGAATTTCAGGAATCGTATGCCGCGCTGGCCCTGCTTGCCGCGCGCGTGCTTGCAAAGAATCCGGAGGCGATGCTTCGCAAGCTGCGGCGGGCACTGAAGATTTGAATCTGGCCGCGCTTCAGTCCCAGTGGGTTCTGCGCCCGAGAATCGTAGGCTGCGCTCGCGAATGAGCGTTTAGGAGGCAATTGTTGAATTCCACCTCGAAGAAACTACGCATCGCGGTCGAGCACGCAACGCTCGCCAATGGCCTCCGCGTGGTTGCGTCTCCGGACCGCTCCGCTCCCGTCGTCACCGTCGGCGTCTATTATCAGATCGGCTTTCGCTTGGAGCCGCGCGGGCGCAGCGGTTTCGCGCACCTTTTCGAACACATGATGTTCCAGGGTTCCGAAAACGCCCCCAAAATGGAGCATATCCGGCTGATCAACTCCTCGGGCGGCTTGCTCAACGGTACAACGAACTATGATCTGACCAACTATTTCGAAGCGGTTCCTTCGAACGCTCTCGAACGCGTGTTGTGGCTCGAAGCCGATCGTATGCGCGCCCTGAAAGTCGACGACGAAAATCTTCGCAACCAGCGCGACGTGGTCAAGGAGGAAGTCCGCGTTAACGTGATGAATCAGCCCTACGGCGGTTTCCCTTGGCTCGATCTTCCGCCAGTCGCGTTCCGCAATTGGCCCAACGCCCACAATTTCTATGGCGATTTCGCCGATCTCGACGCCGCGACTCTAGGCGACGTGCAGCATTTTTTCCGCACCTACTATGCGCCGAACAACGCAGTGCTCGTCATGCTCGGCGATCTCGATCCAGCCGAGGCATTCAAGCTGGCAAAGCGCTACTTCGAAAATATTCCTGTCGCTCCGGCGCCGCCCCGCGCGGACGTGAGCGAGCCGCAACAGGAGTCGGAACGCCACGGTGAAGTGCAGGAAACATTGGGCCCACTTCCGGCGATCGCCATCGGTTACACCATGCCGCGCCGCGAAAGCCCCGATTGGTACGCAGCGGGAATCGTCGAGCGCGTGATGCACGGCGGGCGCGCCGGGCGCGTCTTCCGCAAGCTGGTTCTGGAAGATCAGATCGCCGTCGATGCGGATGGCAGCGCGGACCTGCTGGACACCAATGGTCCCACGCAGATGGTCTCGCGCATTTTTCACAAGCCCGAGTTCACTTCTGAAGGAACTGTCGCCGTGTACGACGAAATAATCGAAGAGCTACAGCGCAAGGGCATTCCCTCCGACGAACTGGAACCGGTAAAGGTGAAATTCCGTTCTGACTTTTACTCCATGCTTGAGGGCGGGATGGGCTCCTACATGCCCCGCTTTGGGCTGATGCACTACCTTGCGTGCTTCACGCTTTTCGATGGCGATCCGGATCGCGTGAATACGGTTCTCGATGGCTTCCTCAGTGTTACTCCCGAGCAGGCGCAGGCCTTCGCGCGAAAATATCTGCTGCCCCAAAATCGCGCCGTGCTGTTCCGCCGTCCACCTGCGCAGCCCGCACCGGCCGTGCCCGCAGGAGGCGCGCGATGAGCTCTTCCACGCAGCAGGCGCAGCCCGCGCGCGCCACTTCCGTTCCCGCTCTCGCGGCCGAACGCCCGGTGGTGTGGCCCAAGCGCACCGTCCGCACGCTCGCCAACGGCTTGCAAGTCGTGCTCGCCGAATCGCGCGCGTTTCCCAAGATCACCGCGCATCTCTATTTCCGAGGCGGCAATGCCGCGGTCGCACTCCAAAATCCTGGTCTTGCCGAAATGACCTCCGCCGTGGTTCGCACCGGTACTGCATCGCGCACCAGCCGCCAGATTGAAGAGGACCTGCGTCGCATCGGCGCGGGCCTTGGCACGCACGCAGGCGCAGATTCCAGTTCCATCTCCGCAGCAGGTTTGGCCGAGTTTTCCGCGGAACTCCTCGAGTTGATAGCTGATCTCGCGCGCAACGCCACATTTCCGCAGGAGGAATTCGACCGCGAGCAGCGCCAGCGCTACGAAGAGCTGAAAATCGAGCGCACCACTCCCGGCTTTCTGGCCGGCGAACGCCTGCGCCGCGTGTTGTTCGGCGCACATCCCTATGCAATCGTCGCGCCTACCCTCGAACAGGTCGAGGCCTACACACGCGATCAACTGGTCGAGTTTTACAAGCGCTACTACACACCAGCCGACGCGCTTCTGATCGTCGTTGGTGATTTTTCCGCCGCCACGATGCTGGAGCAAGTAGAGAAAATCTTCAGCGGCTGGTCCGCGCCGAAGCCCGAAGCGCAGAAATCGGCCGGACCGCCGCGTGCAACCGGACGCCGCATCTACCTGGTTGATCGGCCCGGCACCGTGCAGACGCAGGTGCTCGTCGGCAATCTGGCGCTCACCCGCCGCGATCCCGATTGGTACCGCACCGTCTTAGCTAACTCCATCTATGGCGGCGCGTTTCATTCGCGACTGGTGATGAACATTCGCGAGCAGAAGGGCTACACCTACAGCCCGCGCAGTTCGCTGAATGCCCTCCGCGAGCACGGCTATTTCAGCGTCAGCGCGGCCGTGCGCAACGACGTTGCCGCCGCCACGCTCACCGAAATTTTTTACGAGATGGATCGAATGCGCTCTTTGCCTGTCTCGGCGGAAGAGCTCGAAAGCGCCCGCAATTATTTGGCGGGCGTATTTTCGCTCGGCGTCGCCACACAGGATGGGCTTGTCGGCCAGCTCTCCGTGGTGTATCTCGACCGCTTGCCCGAGGATTATCTGGAGACGTATCGCCAGCGGATCAGCGCGCTTTCAGCCGAAGACGTGCTCGTTGCTGCGCGCCGACACTTCGATTCCGCCAACGCGCAAATCGTTATGGTCGGCGACCGCGCTCAGGTCGGCGAGCAAGCCGCGCTCTTTGGCGAGGTTACCGCCTTCGACGCCCAGGGCAACCTGATCCGATAGCGCCCAACGCTGAGTAGCGCCGCTTCAGCGCGGCCACGTGTTGAATGTGAGTCCCGATCCTCGGTTGCGTGGCCGCAGGTGCATGAAAAACTAAGTTGTGAACAGCCAGCTAAAATCTGACAACACGCCCGCAGCGGCGCCGAATAGAGCGTCGCGTCGCACCGGCCCCCCCGAACCTCTCCGCGGAAAGTTGCGCTTTTTCCGCACAATGCTGCTCGTGCTCGCTTATGCGATTACCGTGGTGTTCGGATTCTCACTCATTCTGCTGGGCGGATTCCGCGTGCAAGCGAAGGTCATCGGCGGCGTTTTGCTGGCCTGTCTCGTGTTGCTGGCCGCCACGTACGTGCTTCCGTGGCGCAATCGAGCGTGAGCTGATATATTCTCGCGGAAGCGCCGCGTCAAGCGCGTGTCTGCTAAGTCATCCTAAGGCGTTAATGACTCAAAAATACTTTCGCCGCCTCGTTGTGCTGCTAAGCGGTCTCGTTTTGCTTGCCTGCGTCGCGCCCGGTGCAACTAAAAAGCATCCGCCAGCGAAGCCGATAAATCTCAACACCGCCACAGCTGCTCAATTGGA
>JASHWB010000346.1 GCA_030044295.1 Candidatus Acidiferrales bacterium | reverse complement strand
CTCCTTCGCTATGCCCTGCAGAAAACTGACGGCGGAAAACGGCCGCACGCCGGCACTCCCCCCGCCCACTGGAACAGCGGGATACGCGTCTGGCCCGATCACGGCTATGGACCGTATCTTGTGTTTATCCAGGGGGAGAAAATTTCTGGCGTTCTTCAACAGCACCATGCCTTCAACAGAAGCTTTTAATGCTACCTTGTCGGCTTGCAGGCTGTACCGAGGCACTGAGAGGTCTGTTTGGGAACGATCGAGCCAATGGAATCGAAATTCCAGGCGGAGAAGGCGGCGCACTTTGTCGTTGATCGTCGCGACGGATACGCGTCCGTCCTTGATCGCGGGAAGCAGCGTGTTTCGATTCATGAACGCGCCAGACGGCATTTCCAAATCGAGGCCGGCATTTGCCGCGGCAACTCCATCGTACGTCGCGAACCAGTCGGACATCAGTACGCCTTGAAAACCCCACTCGTTCTTCAGGACGTCGGTGTCCAGGAATTTGTTCTGCGTCATGTGCTCGCCGTTGACCAGGTTGTACGCGTCCATCACCGCACCAACGTGAGCCTGCTTGACGGCGGCTTCGAACGCGGGAAGGTAGATTTCGCGCAGAGCGCGTTCGTCGATAATCTGGTCCACGGCATGACGCGAAAATTCCGAGTTGTTTCCCGCGAAATGCTTGATCGTGGCGCTTACTCCCTCGCTCTGGATGCCCTCGATGTAGCCGACAGCGATCTGCGAAGCGAGATAGGGATCCTCACCTAGATATTCGAAGTTCCTGCCATTCATCGGCGCTCGATAGATGTTGACCGCCGGGCCAAGTAGAAAATGGACGCCCTTAGCTCGCGCGTCGCGGCCAATTTGCTGGCCCACCTCCCGCGCCAAAGCTGGGTCCCAAGTAGCCGCCAGGTTGATGCCACCGGGCATCGCCGTCGCAGGACCATAGTTGCGCACGCCCATCGGCCCATCGGCGGTTTTGAGTTGTGGCAAACCGACGGACGGAATTCCGCGAACGTAGTAGCCGTCGACCCCTCCGATCAAATCGATTTTCTCTTCGAGGGTCATTCGATCGAGAATCGCGTCGATACGGCGCTCGAGTGTCGAAGAATCAGTCGATGCGGGCGCCTGGTACGCCGAGTCGTGGGAGGCTATGAGCGGTCCTGCGATTCCAAGGGCGAACGCGCAACCAAGCGCCGCGACCGAAAAGAGTTCGATGAGCCTTCGATGCATCAGGCCTCCGTACTTGAGTTGAACGCTGCTTCCGAAGAGCGCGTCGTGTGCACAATGGCGTCCTGCCGCCTGACGTCCTTATAGACCGGCCAGTGTGAATGACCCTTTTGCGCGAACATCGCGCGAGGAACTGCAGGTCTCTACTGCACATTTGCCGTCGTAAGTTTGCCACTGGTGCGCGGTCGCGTTCCAGGCGAAAAATCGGGTCCGCCACAGGTAGTAGCAGCATATTCCTGGTAAAGCGGCCTACTGGTTGTTGGTCGCAGGAGTGCTTCCCTGCGGCTCGCCATTGACGTACGGCTGCAGAGCCGGAGATTCCTCCGGTTGGCCTTGCGAATTCTGCCAGTATTGCTGCTGATCGTCCTGTACGTAAACTCTTCCGTTCGGCGGCTGCGAGCCTTCGTAGCTGCTCGAACCAGGCGTGGCCGGTCTCCGGCTCTCCGCCCGTGGTCGCTGCGTCCCCTCGAACCCTTCGTTTAGTCGCTCGCGCAGGAACTGACGGATCTTCTGCTGCTGCTCCGGCGTGATCTCTTGTTTCACGATCAGATAGAAGTTCAGCGCCGATTTCTGCAAAGCCAACTGTGCGGAGTTGACTTGCTCGAGCTTATCGTTTATCACGGAGCGGTCGGGATTCTCCGACGCCAGCAGATTTTGCAAATCCACGCGCTGGATCTCCAAATTCGCCTGGTCCTGAATGACCTTCTTCCGAAAATCTGCGACCTGCTGTTCCAGTGTCTTGGCTTGGTCGTCGCTGATTCCGAGTTGCTGGCGGACGAGCGGATCGTGCAAGGCGCGCTCCGCTTGCTCTAGAGGACCGTTTTGCCTGCCGCCGAGCCCTAAATCGCCAACGCCGAGCTGCCGCGCCCCATTGTTGTCCGTTCTCCAGGCGGCCCATCCCGCGCCCGGCCCACGCACGACCCATACGCGCATGCCGCCGGTCTGCTGCGGGGGCGGAGGCGGATTGTTTTCGGGCGGTTGCTGCGCGAGCGCCGGCGTGCAGCCCAGCACACCGCCCAGTAGTAAGGCTAAAATTCCCGTCGCGGTTTTTAGTGGGACTCGCATGTCTGCTCTCTCCTCCTCAGTTCCTGGCTACCCCTACATTGGATTCACTGGAGGGGGTGAAAAGTTCCGGAGATTTGCGGCCGGGCAGGATCACCGTCCCAAACTCTTCGTCAGTGCCTATGGCACTGCCGCGTGCGATCCGAAAAGTGCCCAGCCCAAAGTTGGATGTGGACTGGCCTGGGCACGATGGTACAGAATCGCGGCCGGCCAACTGACCACTCACGTCGCCAGGATGGACGTCTCAAGGAGAAGCGTGCCATGAAGAAGATCAATGTAGGCTTAGCGGCTCTCTGCCTTATTGCCGGCCTAGTGGTTCTTCTCGGATATCGTGCCGCGGCGGCTCGAACGGATTCGCAGCAGGAATCCGAAAATCGGGCGCAGATCGAGAAGCTAATGTGGCAGTACGTTCGCGCCCTGGACACAGAAAATCCAGACGCGTACGCCGCCACCTACACCCCGGACGGCCAGTTCGGCACCGGCGCGAAGGCGGTGAAGGGACGCGCAGCACTCAAAGAAATGATCGCGGGGCTTCGTCAGCAAGCCGCACAAGCCGAAGCGAAAGGACAGAAACGCCCTCCGATGTACCACGTGCTCCTGAACGGCTACGTTTCGTTTCCGGATCGGGACCACGCGCACATGGAAGCGTACTGGCTGACCGTCTTCGGCCAGGAGGGTCGGAATGTGCCGGTTCGTGTGGCCGCCGCGGGGCATGAGGTTGACGAACTTGTGCGCGTGAATGGCCAATGGCTCATCCAGCTGCGCGACGTGACGCCAAAGGACTAAAGGCCGAATCCTTCCTGACAACCTTCGTGGCGCGGCCTACATCTTGGCAGGGTAGCGGCGCACGACCATCGGCCGGTAGTACTTCGGGTCGGTGCCGTCTAGGCGTCAGAAGCACTGGCAGGGAGGCCTCGATGACGCGATTTGCATTGATTCTCGGGGCCGTCCTGGTGATCGGTAGCCCTCTTTTCGCTCAGCAATCGCAAAGCGCGCAACCACCTCAGCCACCCCGCGCGCAATCGCTGCTGTTGCCGCTGCCTAAGCTGATTCCTCCGGCTTTACGCCGATTCCGCGCCGAACCGATCCCTGCTTGGAACATCCACGGCCACGCTGAAGTAATCCCAAGTCCGCATGTCGTCCGGCCATTGGAGACCAGATCGTGGAATGGCGCTCGCCCCGTTTCGCCGCGAAGTTCGTTACGAGTGGAAAAAACCACGGCTGCTGCAAACCGGTCACCTCAACGATTAGGCAACGCCCAGCAACCTTAGAAAGAGCGCTTGACAATCGAGATATGCGACCGCATGCTTTGTCATTATGCGTAGCCATTTGGTTACACATTCGCCAGAAATCGTTTTCAGCGCTCTCGCCGATCGCACCCGCCGCGCGGTCCTTGATCTCTTGTGCGGCGGCTCGCTGCCAGCCGGGGCCATCGCACGGCAATTCCCTATCTCCCGCCCCGCTATCTCGAAACATCTCCGCATGCTGCGTCGGGCACGTCTGGTGCAAGAGCAACGCGAGGGACGCCTGCGCGTATATCGTCTGAGTCCCGAGCCGCTCAAGGCCGTCGATTCCTGGATCGAGCCGTATCGCGGCTTCTGGCAAGCAAATCTATCAAGCCTGAAGAATTTCGTCGAACACGCGGAGGAAGCGTCGGCGCGGCGCAAGCACGGAAAGCGGAAAAGTTAGTCGGAGGTCCATATATCTTCGCCGAATGTTTCGCCCGCACCGAATCAGCAAGACGAAGTCGTCGCCGAAATCGAAATAGCGGCTCCGCCAGAGCGGGTTTTTCAAGCGCTCACCGACCCCGCGCAAGTTCCGAAGTGGTGGGGACAGAAAGGCGTGTACCGGTGCACGAAATTCGAGGCCAGTCCGCATCCGCCACAGCGGACTGGCCGCGCATCCAGATCTCGCGCAAAGCTACCGCGGCTGGCCGCGCATGCTCGGCTGGCTCCAATCCTTGATTGAGCGCGGCGAAACCGTGGACGACCGGCCAGCATCTTCCTGGAGTTAGGAGTCTGGCGACATCCTGTGGGGCTGGCTCCGCCACTCCTCGCCTCTCAAAAAGACCTTAAAAATCGTAAGTAACGGTTGAACTTTATCTCCTCGCATCTCATTGCATTTACAAAGCTTGCTCTACCCGAGACACCTGTATCGACTTGCATGGTGTGCTAGCGTGGAAGTGAGGCCCTGGAGGATCCGCGCTGATCATGCAGCGTACAGAGAACTTCGAGAGTTTAGCAAGCGGAGGGAGACTCGGCGCGAACGCCGATCATGCGACTCTTGTATCCCACGAACGATCTTTAGTCGATGGTTCGATGCTTCGTCGCATCTCGGGGGCGAGACAGCTCACTCAGGCAATCTACCCGAGACACCGAACGAGTAGAAACACGTGTAAATTGCTGAAAATAAAAGACCGGGAACCGCTCTACCCGAGACACTGTCTCTCGACGTCTGCGCGGGATTTCGGTCCGATTTTGTCGCCAATTCCGGCGGCGCCGCCAACCCGGCGCCTGGCGAACTCGCCCGTCGTACCGTTTCGGAGCATCCAAATTACCAAAACAAGTAACCCTTACGCACTTTCGCGCGGGTACCATCGCCGGCTTCTGAAGCGCGATGCTATTCTTGTGCATTGCCCACCGGAGGGGTGTGTGGTCGATCCACTGCCATCGAACGATCCTGGGACGCAGAAACGGCGCAGCACGCGCATCGTGCAAGCGATACCCATTGTCGTTACGGGTGTGGATGCGCTCGGCCAGCCGTTCAAAGAGCGCACGACGACGGTCATGGTCAACTGCCACGGCTGCAAATACCAGTCGAAGCACTACGTCCCGAAAAATTCCACGATCACGCTGGAGATTCCCCGACCCGAGCCCGGCCAAACTCCCCGCTCAGTTCAGGGGCGGGTGGTATGGGTGCAGCGGCCACGGACCGTTCGCGAGCTTTTCCAGATCGCCCTAGAATTTGAAGTGGCGGGAAACATCTGGGGCATCGCTTTCCCGCCGGAGGATTGGTTCCCGTCTCCTGATGCGGACCAACCCAAAGCAGTGCAAGAGGAAGAGCTGGAAATTAGCTCTGGCGAACCTGCGGCCGTGGAGACTCGCGCCGAAGCCGCTGCTGATGCGAAGCTTCATGTTGTCCCCAGTGCGCCAGCGTTGCAATCTCCCGAAGCACACCAGGCCGCCGCGAAGCAGATGGCGCAGATTGTCGCCGAGGCCAAGGACACGCTCGACAAGACAGCGCGCAAGGCCGCCAATTCCGCAGTAAACGACGAAATGACGGTTGTACGGCAACAACTCGACGTGCAACTACACGAAGCGGTCGAGCACGCAATTAAGGTTTCAATGGAGCGGGTGTCCGAATCGGCCGTGAAGCGTGTGGTGCAGCAAGCCGCCGAGCGGACTTCGGCGATTGTCGATGACGCCCGCAAGGCTAGTGCTCTTTCCGCCGAGACGCTCGACGCGAAGATCCGTGACGCGGTGCAGCAGGCCGTCTCGGAAGCTGCGGAACAGGCTTCGCGGCAGGCAGCCCAGCAGGCCGCGGCTCTCAACCTGCAGCAAACCGTGGAAGACGCGGTCGAACGGATCATTTCCGAACGCGAGGCCAGCTCTCCCTCATTGCAAATCCTCTCCTCGCCGGACGCCGCGCAACAGCAGGTCGATCAATGGAAGAAGAATCTTGAGGACGCCGCACAAGGCGTCCGGAAGCAGGCCGCCGAACAGCTGCAGGCCGACTCCACGGCCGCCAGCGAGCGGTGGAAAGAAACGTTCGAAGCCGCCGTTTCGAACGCGTCGCAGACGCTCGGGCAAAAGCTGGATGAAGCTGCGCAATCGGCAACTGCGAAAACCGAACAAGCCATTGGCGAACGCGCTGCCGGCGTTCACAAGTCTATCGACGACGCGATCGCCAGCGCACAGGCTAGGATTCAATCGCTGGGTGCCGATTTGGAACAGGAACGTACCCGAACGGAAGCCGCCAAGTCGCAGTTGCAGGAAGCGGCAGATTCAGCCATAGAGCAGACGCGGCAGCGGCTGGACGATATCTTGGCCTCGCAGCAGCAGGAAATCGCGCGCCGCGCGGACCAGGCCGTGGCCCAGCGCGCGCAACAGATTGAGCCGCTGCTGCGTGAGTCCGCGGAAGGCGCGATTTCGCAATTCACGGCTGAGCTTGACCGCACGCTTTCCGCTAGGCGTGGCGAAGCTCAGCAAGCAGCTGCCGATCTTGCCGTGGCGCGCGAGCACGCCGAGCAGTTGCAGGATGCGCTTCGCGAGCAGCTCAAGCAAGCCGCCGAGCGGGCCGCGCAAATCGAAAATTCCGTGCGCGAGCAAGCCGCGCGCGTAGCCGGGCAGACCGCGCAGATTCAAAATACCGTTCGGGAAAAAATTCAGGAGGCGTCGCAGCAGGCCATGCAGGAATCACTTGCCCGCCTGCAGCAGGAAGTAGAGAAGTACCCAGCCGAAGTGGAGCAGGCATCGCGAGCGGTGGCTTCGAAATTCGAGGAGGAGATGGAGCAAAAGGCCACTGAGACACAGCACGCCGCGTACGAAGAGCTGGTGAAAGCTTCTGACTGGTATTCGAAGAAGGCGCACGCGACGATGCAGTCGTCGCTCGAAAAATCGGTCGAGCAGGCGTCGAGCGACTTGCGTCATCGCGCCGCGGAGGTTTCGAGCCTCGTCGCATCGGAGCTCGATCATTACGGCCGAACCTACGTAGAGCACAGCCGCGCTCAGATTGAAGAAGCCGCCAAGGAAGTTTCCGACCGCGAACGCGCCAAGTTCTCGGAACGAGCCGAAATGGCCGGCGCCAGTTTCACCGACCGCGTCCAGCGCGCGACCTCCGACTCGCTCAAGAAATTCGAGGAAGCGTCGCGCGCCGCGCTCGAAAAAGCGCGCTCCGATATCGAGTTCAACCGCGAAGGCTCGCTCGCGCAGTTCCAGAAAAACCTCGACGACATGATGATCAAAGGCGTCGAACAGGCGCAGACATATCTGCAATCGCAGCTTGTCCCGCTGCTGGAAGAATGGGAGAAGCGTCGGCAGGAACAGATGATGGCGTGGATTGTCCAGGCTGAAAAGTCGTCGAACGAGTCGATCGAGCAGTACAAAGCGCGGTTGGAAAATGCATCGAATTCCTGGCTGCTCGCTTCGGCCACTACGCTTGGCCAGCACTCACAGGCAGTGCTCGATACGCTCGCGAAGTCCGCCGAGAAACGCATTCGGGACACATGCGCCGAGGTGCTCGCGGGCATGGGCGACACGATCAAAGAGCGCCTGATGGGCATTTCCGGCAAATTCCAGGAAGACGACGAGGACGATCCTCCCCGTAAAAAGAAGTGATTGCGCCACGCGCGCGTTTTTCATTGTGCCCGCGGACGCGCTGATTTTCGCTGCTTGTCTCCTGCCGCTATAATGGCCGTATGGCCAATCAAGCGTACGTCAGCGTCTGGTGCCGCGATTTTCCTGAGGACCAGATTCTCAATCGGCTGGACATGTTCTTGGCTACGATTCCCTTCTCCGCGGCGCGTCCCGGAATCGACCGCATTGCAATTCGCGCCATCGAGGCATCAGAACCTCCGATCCTCGAACAGGACTTTCGCGCCATGCCGATCGAAATCGCCGGCGCGATCGACATTATCCGAGGATACGTTCACAGCGATTGCTCGTACGAACTGCGCTGCTATTGGGATCTCGCGGTCTTCGATTCGAGCAGCGCGAAATTCACAATGGAGCCGCAATCCATCGAGGTACTCTGCAACGCGCCCGATTACGACAATGGACTGTGGGTCGAGAACGGCCATTGCCAGGTTTGCCTGGGCTTCGAACACTCGTTCACTGGGCACGCCGGGTTACTAGGTCCGCAGCGCCGCGCGAGCGCGCTAGCCGCCAGTCAAGAAGAGGCGCGGTTTCTGGAGGCGATGGCCTGGCCGGAAAACATCGAGCGGTACCAGGAAAAGACGCGGGAGAACATCCGAAAACTCCTCGATTGGACGCAGCGGATGGCGAAGGCAGTGCCCGTGGAGCGGCTGCGGCTTTGGTCGGAAGGAGAAGAGGATCTCGAAGCGCGGCTGGAAGAGATTCTGGCTGTCCAGTAACCGGCTGGTGATTCTCATCTGCCCTTCGGGATGCGATCGGCGCAATTCGTCGCTTCCGAACCTTTCGCCGAAACGGACCTGGCGTTAGAATCGATGGATCATCGATGCATCCTGGGTTGGCAAATCCATTTTTCGAAAGCAGGCTATCGCTCCAACAGCCCGCGAGGAAACCACAGGCTCGCGAAATGACCGCGGCCGCGCGCCTATGACCGAAATCCAACGCCCGCTTCACGCGTCTAATACCCGACCATGAGCGCAGTCGCGCAACCCGTCTCGAGCGCTTCCGCCAAGCCTGCCCGCATGCCGTCCGGCTGGGATCACCTGAAAGGCCTGATTCCGTACGTCCTGCGGTACAAAGGCATGGCAGTGCTGGGGCTGATCGCGCTGGCGCTGATGGGCATCGCCGGAGCACTGCCGCAGTTGATCATCGGCGCGATCACAGATTGCCTGACCGCTGCTCCCGAGCCTCTTTCCACCCTTCAGGGAACGGCGCGGCACCTACTGCATCCGCTGTTTGCGCTGTACGCGCCGATGAACAAGCAGACGCTCGGATGGTACTGCGCGATCCTAGTGGCGGTGATGCTAGTGAAGGGATTCTTCTCCTTTTGGAGCCGCTGGATCCTGATTGGGATGTCGCGCGATATCGAGTACGACCTGCGAAATGACCTACTGGCGCGGCTGCTCGACCTGGATCCGGAGTTTTACGCGCGCAACCGCACGGGCGACCTGATGTCACGGGCCACGAATGATTTGAACGCGGTGCGGATGGTGCTCGGCCCGGGGATCATGTACACGGCCAACACAGTGGCCACGATGGTGCTCGCTATCTATTTCATGATCAAGCTTTCGCCAGAACTAACGCTGTGGGTGCTGATTCCGGTCCCGTTCGTGGCGCTCGCAGTGCGTTATTTCGGGCAGATCATTCATCGATTATCCGAACAGATCCAGGCGGCTCTTGGAGTGCTGTCCACGCGCGCACAGGAAAATCTGACGGGCATCCGCGTGGTGCGAGCGTACGCACAGGAGCAAGCGGAAATCGCAGGTTTCGACGAAGCAAACCGCGAATACGTGGGGCGGAACATCAAGCTGATCGGCAGTTGGAGCTTGTTCTTCCCGGCCCTGGCGGTGCTGATCGGCATCACGGTCGTGATCCTATTGGCGCTGGGCGGGATCCGCGTGATCAACGGCAGGATCTCGCTGGGCACGTTTTCGGCGTTCTATACCTTTCTGATCCAGCTTACGTTCCCGATGATTGCCATCGGTTTCGTGACCAACATATTTCAGCGCGGCGCCGCTTCGATGGGGCGGCTGAAGTACATCATGGAGGCTCGGCCGAACGTCCGGGATGAAGTCCTCGTGAGCGATGAGATGCCGGTCCGAGCCGAGGGACATGGGCAAGCGCGACAACAGGCACAGACCGCAGAGACAGCAGCGGGAACGCCGATTCGCGGCGAAGTCGAGTTTCGGAATCTGACGTTCGCGTATCCGGCAGGAAAGGACACTGGAGGCGTCCATGTGCTTTCGGATATCAACCTGCACGTCGCGGCGGGATCAACGCTCGCTATCGTCGGGCCGACCGGCAGCGGAAAATCCACGCTTGCATCACTGATTGGACGCCTGTGGGAAGCGCCACATGAATCGCTGCTGATCGACGGTAAGGCTGCCGATCAATACCCGCTC
>JASHWB010000345.1 GCA_030044295.1 Candidatus Acidiferrales bacterium | reverse complement strand
CAGGTGGACGGAACAAGGATCTCGCCGCCGCCGAAAACAGCTTCGATCTGCAGCACAGCCTGATTGCCTTCCATCTCTGCTCCCCGGAAGTCGAGATGGAAACCGCCAAAGACCGCGGACACCTTGCCAAAGCGAAAATGCTGGCTCATGATGCGCCGGTTGAACGACATAAAAATCACGGACCGTTGGAAAACGTCATCGGCTGATTCCGCGGGCGATCCGAATCCAGATCCCGCGAATCCTGCAAACGAGGCGCTTGGACCTGGCCCCGTGCCGCCGCTCGGTGCGCCCGCCGGTGGTTCGGGAGTGCCAGGCGGTGGAGGATACGGCGGCGGTGGCACGCCGTCTCGATACCGGCCATGCCGATCCCACCACTCACGAGCCGCGGCTCCGTGCCGGCGCGCGCGCCAAAAGTCGTCGTAGCGGCTCCTGTTTATTAGCAACCATGCGCCGATCAAGATCAGGACCAATGGCGCCAGCGCAACTCGATCGTGCGTTAAGTTGCTCAGGAGAGACACCGCGCCGATCAAGATCAGCAGCGGCCCCCAAAGACTGATTGTCGCTCGCCGTGCATCCGGCAAATTTTGGGGAACCGGTCCGGCACTCGATTCTCCGGCGTTCGGCACTTGGCCTCCTCGAAAGCCGCCCGTTCCAAGCAGGATGCTCACACCCAATCCGATCAGGATCAACGGCCAGAAAACTTGAAAAACGTACGCAGCATGGACGATCTCGAATTGATCGAGCAGAAAAATCACACCAATCACGGTGATCAAAATCCCCCAAAACATCCCACCGTGCCGATGCCTATCGTTAATCACGCTCGGTGATCCTCGCTCGCGCCGCGCCCAGTCTGGCGCAGGGAGAATAGGGAACTGCGAGCACTGCAAGACCGGTTGCCACCAGCAGCATCGGCCAGAAACGCAGCATCTCGTCGACTGCTGGCAAATTGAAACGCATCGCCGCGAAATTCCAGATATTCCCGGCGATCATGGAAAGGAACCAGAAATTCTTCTCCGCCAGCCCGTCGTACCCAAGCTGGGCCAATTGGAACACGATTCCGGCAAGAATCAAAAATCCTGCCGCCAGCAGCGTCCCTATGTGCCATGAGGAACTCCGGCCATGAAGCCTGCGGCTTCGGTCGATCATGCTTTTGCCCTCCCGGCGAAGTAGAATCGATTTCATGGTCTGGAGGGTAAACGCACCGTCGCAGCGCGTCTCCGACTATTCGGCGAATGAGCGAAATTTACCGGCGAATGGCGGGCAGGTCAGGTGGGTTGTGCCAGAATTATGGGGTTGATTAGAGGAACCGAGAGAGAAGGTTTTCGGGAGTTACGCCGTCATTCCCACCCAACAGATGATCGCCGCGGCAATTCCAGCCATGAACAGAGCCAGCCGCAGCCGCTTTTTGTGCGCCCCCAAGATGATCAGCCCCATGGTGCACACTAGAAAGCCCAGTTCGAACCACGTCTGCCGCGAAGTCAGTTCCGCGCTCCAGTTGCCAGCCTCGCCTGATAGCACGGACGAAGCGAATGACGTCACCGAAGTCAGCGAAATCGCAACCACGGCCGCCAGGGCCAACCCCTTGGCCCACTCGGGAACCACCCAATTCCGCTTCGTGTCGCGCCAGTCGAGCCACGTCTGCGCGACGACGAGCCCAATTACGACGAGTACAAAAAGCGCCACGCCCCCTCCCAAGTTTCAGGGCTGCTACCTACCGGATCTCGCGACCTGCCCTGTCTAGGGCAGCTTCCTTGCCCCGAAGCCATTTGCTACGTCGGAATTCTGACCCACGGCGACCGCAAAATTCGTCGCTGCACGATCTGGCCGAGTGCAAGTCCCCGAACCCCGCCAGGTGTTCGGGCCAGCAGCGCGTTCGAATTAGCGGTCGCGTGTTCATCAGGCCTCTGAGATATCCAGGTCACGGCAATCCCCCGGCCAAATCAACGATTTTCGCAATGGCGGCCAAATTTCGCTCTCGATTGCTATCCCCAGCTATTGCAGCGCTTTCCTGCCAGGCGCCGAAGAGCTGCGCCGCCATGATCGCGCCGCATCTGGTCGTATTCGATGCGGCTCGCGCAATCGAGATAACAAATTTGCTTACGTAAGAACGCTTTTGCACGGACTAGATCGAGAAGGCTCGCCGTCCTGTGCTCTTGGTCCCAGTACTCGCTCGGCAGACCAATTCCGTCACTGGTCGCCGTCCTGCCATTGTGATTCTCACAACGCCCGTCGTGTCCCAATCTGGGGCACCTTTCAAAATCTGCTACGATGGCTTCCGACCGTGCGAAAACCTTGGATCATTGCGCACCGCGGTGCTTCGGGACACGCCCCGGAGAACACGTTGGCCGCCTTTGAGCGCGCCGTGCAACTGGGCGCTGGCTTCATCGAGACGGACCTGCATCTCACGCGCGATGCCCGATTCGTGGCCATCCACGACGCAACCGTGGACCGCACCACCAATGGCCATGGCGCCGTTCACGACTTTACTCTTGCCGAGCTTCGGCAGCTAGACGCCGGCCTCTGGTTTGATCGCCAGTTTTCGGGCCAACGAATACCTACACTTGAGGAGATCCTGGAATTTTCCTGTAAGAACGATGCGGTGTTCTATCTCGAGATCAAATACGACGCGGCCTGGGGCATGCACCACGCGCTGGCCGCCGCATTAAGCAGCTCCGGCAATGCCGCGCGCTCGATTGTCATTTCCTTCGATCCCGCGACGCTGCTTTCGCTGCGCCTGCTGGACCCCTCGATCATGCTTGGCTTGCTTTCGGAAAACTCCAAAACGGAGCTGCCTAAGGTGGCGCTCGGATGCGGCGCGCGCCAGATTTGCCCTCGCGCTGATCTGCTGTCGGCGTTGCTGGTATCCGAAGCGCATCGCACCGACCTCCAAGTGGTCACCTGGACCGTTAACGACCGCGAAAAGATGCGTGCCGCGGTTGACTTGGGCGTCGATGGCATCATGACAGACGTGCCCGATCGTCTGCGCGCTTTGCTGGAAGACAGCTAGTTAACTCGGCGGCGTCTCGCCGCCGCATTTCCGTCAGGAAGTGAATCCCCGATTGAAGCCCGCGGTTCTCTTTCGATGATTCCCGCCCAGCTGCGAGATTCAGTCCAGCATGACGAATAGCTTGGCGAAATCCGCCAGCGAAAGCTGCTCCGCCCGCGCGTCGAGGCGCAGGCTGCACGAAGCCAGCGCATTTGCGATCTGATCGGCGTTCCCAAATGGACGTAGGTTGTTCCGCAGAGTTTTACGCTTCTGAGCGAAGCACACGCTCACGAATCTCAAAAATCGCTCGTCGTCTTGAATCGCGAGCTTGGCTCGCTCCCCTGGCAAATCCATGCGGACTAGCGCCGACGCTACCTTCGGCGGCGGGCGGAACGCTCCCGGCGGAATGCGCAGCAGAATTTCCGGCCGGCTGTAAAACTGGCAGGCTGCCGAAAGATAGCCGTAGTCGCGCCCGCCGGGCCGCGCAACGATCCGCACAGCCACCTCCAGTTGAATCACGATGTGTATCGATTGGATTCGCGCGGCGCACCGGAAAAGCGCCATCAGAATAGGCGACGTGATGTAGTACGGCAAATTCCCGTACACCCGAAGCTCGCCGCCAGCCACCTGCGCCAGGTCAAGCGCCAGCGCGTCGCCGTGAACCACTTCGACGCCCGGCCACTCCTCAGGACTTGCTTCCACTGCTGCGCGCAAGCCCGCGGCCAGTCGCGCGTCCGTTTCGACTGCGATAAGACGGCGCTGCGGGGCGGCCAGCAAGCGCGTCATTTCGCCGTGGCCCGCGCCGATTTCTACCCAGGTCTCGCCATCGCCGCGCGGCAGCGTCTGTAAAATCCGCTGTCGCCAGCCTGAATCCGCCAGGAAATGTTGGCCCAGCCGTTGCCGCGCCATGTGGAACCGAGTGTAGCAACGCGCCGGAGAAGCGCAAAGCGCCGGAAAAACTCCGGCCGGCGCCCTGGTTTGACCTAGCCTAGAACTGAAGCTTCAAAGCAAATTGCAGTTGTCGCGAACCTGTCGTCGAATCGGCCTGCCCTACCTCAGAGAGCGACTGCCCGAAGGTCGCATCTCCCAGGCCGTCGTCCGGCGGGTTAAAGTTCGGATGATTAAAGACGTTGTACACCTCGGTTCGGAACTCCAGTCCGAATCGCTCGTTCAACTTTGTGACCTTGGCGATCACCATGTCGAAGCTCTTGAATCCCGGCCCGTAGAAATAATTGCGAGGCAGATTTCCGGGACCGCCGAGTGTCGGGAAGCTAAATAGACCGGCGTTCGGTCCGGTGATGGGACCTTGCAGAGGGAGCGTCGGTGGAATGGGCGTACCATGTGGATTGTAATCTGCGCGCTGTGTCGCTCCCGTTCCGTCGCTATCGTCTCCTGGCGCGAGGATTTCGTATGGAAACCCAGACTGCAGAAGGACGATACCGGACCAGGACCATCCTTCTAGAGCGCTGCCCACCAAACCTTCGTTTAGGTGATTCTTTCCTTTGCCGTAGGGCAAGTCGGCCGTGAAGTTGGCCGAAAAGCGGTTCCTTACGTCATACGAAGAGTTTCCCCATTCGCGCTCCAGCTCGTAGCTGTTCGCTGGGAACACCAGGTTGTCCTGTTGTGGCAGAAACGCATCGCTTGCGTCATCAAACGCGTGCGACCACGTATAGTTCGCTTGAAACGTATAACTATTCGCAAAGCGCCGTGACAACTGTGTTTGCAAGCCTTGGTATTGGGAGTTGGCGACGCTCGAGACCTCGTTGGCGTGGAACGCGGCGTTATTGTTCACCGCGTCGAAAGGAAGCACCGGCGTAGGAAGGTCGGCGCCGTCATAAAGGTTGGCGCCCTGCACCGTGGACGGAGTGCAGCCGTAAAGATTGGAACTTGCGCAATAGGTTCTTAGCTCCGCCACGAGCGAGGGAATCGGAG
>JASHWB010000344.1 GCA_030044295.1 Candidatus Acidiferrales bacterium | reverse complement strand
CAAAACAAAGGCCGGAACGTCCCGGTGCAACTTCGCGCCCGCAATTCTCCACTCTCGTTTCTGGCCTCCGACGTCTAACCTCTAGGAACGTATGCTATCGTAATGAACGGTGGCGCATTTCCGGTCGATAGTTCGACGACGAGAAGAAAACGATCCGATGATGACCTCGAATTCACACTATGACGTGATCTGCATCGGCGCTGGCCCTACGGGCTTGGCCTGTGCCATCGAAGCCAAGCGCGCCGGCCTGCGCCCAATGGTCATCGATAAGGGTTGCCTTTGCAATTCGCTCTTCTACTACCCGGTGAACATGAAATTCTTTACCACTGCCGAACGCATGGAAATCGGCGATCTGCCGATGACCACTTCTGGCGACAAGCCCACCCGCCCCGAAGCCCTCAAATACTACCGTCGCGCCGTGGATCACTACGGCATCGAAACGCAACTCTACAGGAAAGTTACTCGCATAGAACGCGGAGAGAAACGCTCCGATGGATTCCGCATTGATACGGAAGATGCCACGGGAGAAAAACGCGAGTTCCATTCGTCAAAATGCATCATCGCTACGGGCTACTACGACCTTCCCAATTACCTCGGCATTCCCGGCGAGGATCTGCCTCACGTTTCGCACTACTTCACCGATCCGCATCCCTATTGGAATCAAGACGTCGTCGTGATTGGTGGCCGTAACTCCTCCGCGGAAGCCGCTTTAGACCTGTTTCGCGCCGGTGCTCGCGTAACGCTCGTTCATCGCGGTTCCGAAATGGGAAAAACGCTGAAATACTGGGTCAAGCCCGATATTGAAAACCGCATCCGCGCAGGCGAGATAAAGGCCATGTTCTCAACGCGCATCTCCAGAATCGAGCCAGGGCGCGTCTGGGTTCACAATTCGCATCATGAAGAGTCGATTCCAGCCGTCCAAGTCTTCGCCATGACAGGCTATCACCCCGACTTCGGTTTCCTCGAAGGGCAGGGCATTCGTCTCGATCCCGTTACCCGTCGCCCGGACTGCAATCCCGATACGCTGGAAACGAACATCGCCGGCTTGTACGTCGCCGGCGTTGTCGTTGGCGGCAAACAGACGTCCGACATTTTTATCGAAAACGGTCGTTTCCACGGCCGTCAAATCGTCGCCGCTATAGCTGGGAAAGGGCGCATAAGTGAGCCAGCGCCGGTCGCGCCTCCGGGCGAGTGAGGGCTCAGGTGAAGACCTTAGGTAATAGAACTACATTTGCTCGCAATGCTGAGAACCAAATTCAAAACGGCAAATTGTCGGGCCACCGGCAATTCTGCTAAAGTGGACGCCGATGCCATCGGTCATCAGTGAAGTGTGAGAAACTTTCACGGCGCTCGTGAAGGGATTCAGCGTCACACTGCGGACCATGTTCCGCAAGACGACGACGGAAAACTTCCCCGAGGTGCCCGCGAGCGTGCAGCCGCGCTATCGCGGGATCCACGTCTTACAGCGCGACGAAAATGGCCTCGAGAAGTGCGTCGCCTGCTTTCTCTGCTCCGCCGCCTGCCCGGCGAACTGCATCTTCATCGAAGCGGCTGAAAACACGGAAGCGCAGCGTATTTCCGCTGGCGAGCGCTATGCGAAAACCTACAACATCGATTACTCCCGCTGCATCTTCTGTGGCTACTGCGTCGAGGCTTGCCCCACCGACGCAATCACCCACGGCCACAGCATCGACCTCGCTCCTTACGACATCAACGCCATGATCTACCGCAAGGAACAGTTGCTCGAGACGTGGCCCCCTCGCACTTCGCGCGCATAGCGCGAATCGATTCGACATAGGGACAGTCGTTGAAATTACGCCGCCGCGAAGGCGCCGCACGCGAACTCCTAAGTTCATTCTGGCGAGCTCGTTGCTGCCTTATCAGACTGTACGCCGTCCAAAGTTGCACCGGCTCCCGCGCAATCAAGCTGCCGCATGTAATCACAGTTCCCTTCGCTGCGTGACGTGCATCATCGTACGCACTCGCCAACGGACGACGAAAACGCCGGTGCCACCGCGCGCCTACAAGGAAGCAAGCGACGGTTGCGGCGGACTGCTCATCTTGCGTTGCTGACGATTCGGACGCCGCGTTCCTTCGTCCTCTCTCCGCCTATAGCGCTCGCTCGGCGGGGCACTGGCAAGCGCCGCTGCCTCCTCGAAGACCTCCCGACAACCGGTACTGGCACAGTTTCAATCGGCTAGCCCCGCGATTGTTTTATCGCCCAGACGTGCAGACGTGGTCCGCAATTCCGGCTTCCATTGCTGACGTAACAGGATTGCCCGATAGATTTTGGCGAAGTTGCAAATGCCGCATGAAGAGAAAATCCGTATTGATGGTTCCGAATTCTCCTGCTGTGAGCGGTTGGCAGACGCGTGCAGCGCCGCATGTGCATGCTGATCCTCAGGTTGTGCCTCTCGACATGTGAAACTGTGCCGGTGCCAGAATCCCTGAACTGGACCAGTGCCCGACAATCCGACCCGTGCCTTTCCATCCGTCGGCTTGACCGCCCTGTCCGGCCTCGGTCGTACGCTCCATTTGCGCCGTTCCGCCAAATCCATTGTCCGCCTCCGTTCTACTCTGCGTGGGATGACTCCGTTCCGCTGCACGTCGGAGGCCGCCGCTCTGTTCCACCCGGCATGGCTCCCTCCTGCTTAAGACGTCGGAATGAATATTATGAATACTTACGTTTTGGGTGGGTCTAGGAGGAGGGGCGGGGAGGCGGCGGGCTGGGTTTGTGCCGCCGTTCACGTGGCGCGAAAGCTTGGCGACAGGTGTAAAGCCGATGAAATCGAGGACGACGGAAGCAAAGGCAAAGATCATCGCGAATGGCGGCGTTGCCTCCGACCGTACTCCTCGTAGCACTGTCGCGGAGTGCAGAAGACAGTTACTTGCGCGTTGCTCCCAGCATCCAGGGTGTACACGAAAACGCGACATAATTCCGGAACGCTCCGCTCATGTTTGGTGCCGGCGACCGAAAAAACGGGGTTTTGAAGTGCGCATCCGTTGTTGTACCGAAGCAGTGCCTCGGTATCTACGGTACCTAAGAGCAAAGCACTGTACGCGGCACTTAACGAATGGTGGATCGCACGTCGTCTTGAGCGGACGGGCACCCGATTTCAGCGGACGGGGATTCTGTTTTTTGTTGATGGGGAGTTCTTGGAGCCAGGGGCACGCGGGATGGAAGTGGCAACCGTGGCAACAGTTGAAAAGCTCGACGGCGCAGGTGCATGTCGGCCTAGCGCGCGGACGCAACTCCAATGCGGACACGCCCAGAGTATAGAAGGGTGCCCGGCGACACGAGCGGCTGCGGCAATCGAGGCTCCGCGTCCCTCATTCCGTTACGGCGCACGGTTTGAATCAGGGTCAAAACGCTCGCACCCACAGCGAAGCGCGATATCTCAATCAGCGGCCGCCCACGGATCGAACGTGGAATTGGCGCCGTACTGGTGGGTCGACGGATCGGTGTTCGATAGCACACCCCGCTCGTTGGTAGCGCGAGAGACGCGCCAAGTTCTGAGCGAACTCCGTACGCCGCACGGTAACCTGCCGATTGGTCCGCTAGATATCCGGATCTTCGTCAAGAAAACGCTCGGTTGCTTACGGAAATCATTGTTTGCATTGTGCGAGCCTTCCAGAGATGCGAAGTCAGCGCTAACAAGCGGCCACGTTGGATACGTGCGCGAGAGGTCGCTACTCCGGCGGCCAAAAGAGAGAACGTACGTACACGGATTTCCAGCGGGTAACTTCGAGCCTGAGTCGCACTTAGAGGCTGCATTGAAGAAGCGTCCGCTATGGAGAGCACCCTCGCTCCTGGACACCAGCCGGGAGCGCGCCGTGCTTTTTTGTCTTTCCGATCGTGCCGATACTTCGGAACGGGTTTTCCGTTCAAGTCGTGTATCGGATCACTGTCCGAGCAAACTCGACTTTCCAGTGGATTCGGTTGCTTTTGGAACTCGCGTCGCTGCCCGCAGGATTGAGGACTTGAGGTTTCCGGGACTTCCGTGCTGTCTTCGTCGGTGCACGGCGCGACAAGAAGACCGAGCAGGTCGGCCTGTTGATACTCGAATTTCTGCTGCACAGCCTCAGTCCCCAAGACCATTCTTCCACGACAGCGCCGCGAACGACGCTTCCCCAACATCCATCGCGCCACCCTCACCTCTGCTTCCGCTTCGACTAACTGACTTAATAACTGTTTGGCCTGAAGCCGCAAATTTGATGCATCGTTCATTCGCGCAAGAGCAAGCGATTCCAGAGCATCAAGAGAACAAAACGCAAGATAACCCTCCGGCAGCTGATTGCTACCCATGGCCCCATCCTCCCCTATTAGCACACCTCGCCCGTCGAGTCGCGATAGGCGCTCGCATCCGGAAGATGAATGACGGCGAAGTAGTGGCGCGGATGCTATGTGGCCGTGGAAGCGCGCTTAGGCGAGAACAACGTCCTGCGCTGCTTACCAAGCAAGCGGCCTTGGACGTGGCGCACGAGTTTGTGCGATCGCCATGGGGAGCAGCCGGATGAAGGCCTAACGAGGGTAGAGGGGGCAGAACGGCTTCGAAAAATGCGGGGCAAGGACTTCAACACGGGGCTGCGCGGCGTGCTTTTCGAAGCGCGGCATTACGAACGGATGGGTTCAGCCGTGTGGCTGTATGGCTGGCTGGTGCTGCGGCAAACGCATCAAACCGGCTCTACGGGCTGGGTGCTTGGCGGCGCACCAATCAGTTACAAGGAAATTGAGGAGGAGACTGGCTTCAACGCCCGCACGCTTGAGCGCTGGATGCAGACGCTGCGGCGTCACGAATACGTCGAGACCGCGCCGGCGCAGATGGGAGGGCTGATTGTTCGCATCACCAAGGCGAAGAAGCACGCGCAAGCGCCGCGGAATTTTGGCAACGGCGCCGCCGACAAGCTCCCTAGGGCGGCCGAAGGGATACGCAAACTTGCGGATGGGGCACGCAATTCCGCGGAGGAGTGTCCGCAAAACCGCGGAGCGAATCGCGGCTATAATCCGGAAAATACGCAGCTTTCGCGGCCGATCTGTAGTTCATCCGTAGAAGAATCTATAGAAAAGCATCAAGCTTCAAAGCAAACCGAAACGCTAAACCCATTCTGTTTAGGTGAAAACCAAACACCTGACCCTAACCCGTATGGTGCAGGAAACCCGTTTGCTGAACCTGGCCGAACACCCCGCGTAAGAGTTCAAACACCACAGCAACCCTGGCTGACATTGGCCGAAACGCGCCTGCAATTGGAAGTCTTGCGCGCAGAGCGTGAAGAGGCAGTTCGGCGTGAGCTTCGCGTGGGCCGAGGGCCGGAGATTGGGCCTCCACGGCAGGGACCGACGGATCCGGAAATGTGAGCTTCCATGAAAACACCGTTTCGACTACGCAAAGAGGTGGGCCACGGAGGCGTTGTTCCCAGCGGGTGGGGCATGGCCTGGTACGAGCCTCCGCGGCGCGTCGGCGTGTATTATCCGGCGCCCCTGCATTGGGTGCTGCGGGCTCTGCGTGAGGTCTCCTACCGGCTTCGTGTCGCGCTGCGGGCCCCTCGAATTGAGCGCGCGCAGGCCTTCGAAATGAATCGCGCTTACTCCGATCGGCAGCGCTTGGCCGACGAATACGCACGCGGCTACATGTGCGGATGGCAAGAGTGTTACGAGGCCTGCTTAGTTGTAATGGAGGACGAGATTTCGCGAAACAGCGACGTCTGGGACGTCGGGGATCTCTTCTCGGACATACCAAAGCCGCAGCGAAAAAATTGATCGGTTTGGATCTCTGGGCGCGACTCGGATAGCGGAGACGTTTCACAGCTACTCAAGAAATCCAACAGCTGCTCACACAGGAGATGGTGGAACGATGAAAGCCATAGAGGTTTTTGACGTTTGCCATACGCGTTATCGCGGACTGCGGGAGTGGCTCGCGGATACGCGCGGAGCGGTTCGGTCCGTCAAACTCGATACGCCCTCCGAAGGAGGCTATCAGTGGCGGCCGAGCCGCGCCCGCGCATGCGAGTACGTTGCCGATTTCGAACGCATCGGACGGCACGCGCTGCGTCGTCCAGAATGGAAAGGGCGATTGAGACTTTTCGAGGCATACTTTCTACAGGGCGCGGAGTATCGCCGGGCGATCGGCATCGTCGGCGTTGCCGAGGGTACCTTCAACTATTGGTATCAGGAAGTAAAACGTTCGCTGGGCTCAGAGTATTCGCGCACCGGGCTCTATCCGCCGGGGCAATATTTCAAGCACTCCTGAGCTGCCTGCTCGAATGTGGCACGCCGATGGCTGGCTACTGCGCCGAAACCGCGGATCGCCGCGCAGGCGCGACTGCCGGTATCGAAGCTGCGCACAAGCGGCGTACATGCTCTTGGCGGAGCAACGATTTTACGGCCGTGATCGGCGAGCGCGATGGCAGGCGGGCAATTAGCGACCGGAACGGTAACAGCTGTTAACGGCGAGGCCCAGAGCTGACCGGTATGCGATCTGCAAATCGCAATAGACGCGCCGGAATCCGAACTTCAATAGAAAATCCTGCATGTTCGTCTCGTCGTGCAAAGAAAGAAACGCGTTGCCAAGCATCTTTTGCTCGTTGGCGACATACTGGCGCAACAACGCGTCCAGCCGCGCGTAGGAGGGAAGCGAGCGGCTGTAAGCGGGGTCGAGCCGCAAGGAACCAAGTGCGATGTAGTCAGGCGATTCCACGCACTTTGCGAAGCCGGCGAGGTGACTGCCCACGAATGCCCCGAAAAAGCTGAACGGTCCGCCGATGCAACTGCGCTGGATCTTCGAAAATGATCCGGTGAGATAGGGCGCCCATGTTTGTACCTGTTGAACGCGGCTGCGTAACAATCATGACCGTGCTCGGCGACCCATTCCGGTTCGAGAGTTCGCACCGCGCATTCCCGAAGGGTCTTGCGAATCTGATTTCTAGCTTTTCTGGCGAGCGAGTCGAAATCGTATCGGTCGCCGGGCACGTACCAGTAGGACGTTTCCGCGTCGGAAGTGCGGCTGAACCAGCGAATAAGATAAGCGCCAGAGTCACGAAGCAGACGCCGCGCCTCAGCGGAGCTTAACTGTACCGGTTGTGGCTTCGGCGAGGCAGGGATGAGCACCCGCCCAAAGTATAGCCGCCACGCGGTTGCTGCGGCCTCAAAGAGCGGCTCTCTCTGCTACCGCAGCCATTGGATGTATGGGTCGATGGTGCTCGCGCCCATGCCCAGGTCAGTATCTAGAAAAACAGAACTGGTTCGTCCCACGGCAGGAGTCTGCTCCGAAGGGCAGGGTTGCGGCTATCAGGGAAATGGTTTCGTACGTGCGCGGT
>JASHWB010000030.1 GCA_030044295.1 Candidatus Acidiferrales bacterium | reverse complement strand
TCGGCGTGATTGAACCAGTTAGCGGTAAATTCCCATCCCGAAGGAATTTGCAGGATCAGCCTTGCAGTGCGAACCGGCGACTGATCCTGAAACCACCAATCATCTTCGAAGACGTAAGGCCGGTCCCGCTGCACGTACTCAAAGCCAACGACCCTGCCCGGATACGCGTCTGGAAACTCGAGGGCCTTCACCTTCACGTCGTCGTATTCGAGGTCACTCAGGTATCCATGCTCGACAGCATCTTTTTCGCCAACTGCAATTTCCCGCCCGTCCGGCTCAATGGTCCAAGCGTTAAGGGACACGATCTTTGTGTCTTTGTCGAAATCCACGGCTATGCCACCGTAGTCGTCTCGTGCTTCCGGACGCAGCAGGCGCACCGCCATGCGGTGACGAGTATAAATGTCGCCGTTGTTCTGAACTGTGATTGTGGTTTCGTCGAGCAAGATGACGGCCTTCGTATCTTTCGGGTAATCAGGCAGTTTTTGCTGCGCCGCTGCGCGGAGCCAATCGGGCGCGGAATTCCCCGCGCTTGCCCGCGAGGCGCTGCAGGCGAGAAGGAGCGTCGCGGCCGTCGCAGCTATAACAAACCGGTTAATTAAGCTGGCTGGTCTGCGTGCTTTCAAGCACCACCTGTGCATCGTCATTGGTCCGCACGAGCCCAAAAAATGCCCTAAAAGTCGGATAAGTTTCTTTGGCAAAAAGCACGCCGCCGATCGTCAAACGGCGGGTGATTTCGATCGAATTCCCTTGGTTCGCCGCCGTGATCTCGTAGATCGCCGCCTTAAGGTCGATCTTCTGCGGCTTTGGCAGAGCGTCGATTTTGTATCCGGTTGGCAGGTTCACCGTCACGCTGTCGATTTCCTGATACGGATAGGAAAAATAAACGGGATTGTGGCGCGTCTGTTGCGCAAAATCGCCCGCTTGCGTGGCCTGGAAAATGTCCATTGGCAAAAGCATGTCTCGCGCCGCCGTGCTCCCGTACGATCCGATTTTCAGAGTTCCTTCCACGTGCACCGGCTTTTCGATGTCATCCCAGTTCTCGATTTTCGTGATGGCCAACTCCGAACCAACGGGCAGCCAGCCCTTGATCCGGCTTTCCAAGTCCTTCGTGCGCCCGGTTGGGTCTTCCTTGCGGTCATCTTCCCGCAGCATTGCTCCTTCGAGCCCGGTGAAGTCGACTTGAATATTCGCTGAAATGGAGCCGTCGGCCTTCACGTTCAAGCTCGCGGTGCGCTCGATGGTTGCCTGGGTGGCAGCCGGCTCGGGAGTTGTCACGATTGTTGGCGTGTGGCCGTCGACGCGGATGCCGCCCGCCTCGCTTTCGTACCACGGCAGCAACCCGAATGGATAGTACCGGGCGGAAGGATCGATGTAGTATTCCTGCGATCCTGCCTTGACCCAGACCAGTCCGTCGCGCAGCTCGCCGACGTCATTTCGAGTCGCTACAAAAATAGAAGTATTCCGCGGTGCAACGAAGACCTCCGTTGCGTCGAATCCCGCTGCGCGTGCGAGCCCAATGAAAGTAAGATTGATCTGGCGCCCGGTCGCGTAGCCGCGGTCCAGGACGTCGGCCACATTGTTATCCGGCTTAAGGTCTTCGGCCTTCGTCTCCTTCTGGGTCTTGTAATCCTCCATGCTCAGGTTGCGGATCTGTTCGACGCGCGCGTAGATCTTTCGCAGTTTTGTATCCGGCGAATCACCGCCAGCGACGATCTTCGAAAGCTCCTGATTGAGCGCGTCCTTCTTGTCGATGAAGTGGGAAATTTCGCCATCCCACTGCTTCGCGTAATGGCCCCAAAATTTTGCCGGCGGGTCGGTGGGATCGGGCTGGCCGGGAGTCACGTAATAGAATTCGACGCTCGGCTCCATCACGGCTTTGGGGGGCATTAACGGCTCATCCACGATGGCTGCCAGGTCCTGGAGCTCCATCGCGTACGAGTGGTCCGCGTTCTCTTTCATTTTTGCGCCGGCGGGAAGCAAATAAGGGCGGTACTGCGCGTGGTAGCCCGCTTGATAGAAAATATCGTTCGGATAGTAGGTGAAATGGGCCTCGCGGGTGTACATGTTGCTGGACAAGGTCCACTCCTCGTCGTGCAACCATCCAGGCCGAGCTTGCCGATCGAACCTGTACTCAATAATGCAGCCCGGCTGGACGTCTGGCAGAGTGAATGTTTTCGCGAAATACTCGGTTTCTCCCACACGCGTGAGCGTGCTGTTCAGCACTTGGCCGTCGAAGTCCTTGATGGTGCCATCCGGAAGTATCGTGCGGCCGGCGACGTAAGGAATTGTCTCAAAGGACTGGTCGTATGGAATCACGATGTGTCCGTACTTCGTTCCAGCCTGCGTGAAGATTTTGATCCGGACATATTCTTCGAGGGAATCGCCGGAAACATTCGCTTTCCGGGCATCAACAACAACCTCGCGATACAGAATCATCGCGTCGGCGCCCGGTTCTTTGGGATTGTCTTTGAGCGCCAGGTCTTCGGGCGATACGGGCAGCCAGCCTACCGTGGCGAACATCGGCGTCACTCGCGCCACCAAAATCACTGCTGCCACGAGCATCACTTGCAGAGCGCATCTGAGAATTCGGGTCATGAGGGCCTCTTCTACCCCGCGTCCGGAGCAATCACCCTTCCGCGAGCAGCCGACCTGTCGCTGCGAAGCGCTCTCCGGGGCGATGTAAAAACAGTGAAGTGGCGCAACGCTAACTTAAAATAAACCGGAATGTCAATGGCCTAGTCGGTGAGGAATGCTGGCCGAGAACTCCACTTGACGAGGGCGTGATTTCGTTGCGCACGATGGCTTCGAGCCGGGCGAGCCGCGATCCGGCTTTAGTCACGCGCGAGCGTCCAACAACTTCTGGTTCAGCTCCCGAAGGGATTGTGCCGGCACGATGCGGCGCCCTGGCCGTTCCTCGGCGCCTAGCAGGTTTGCGGAGACAGTGAAACGGACGTGGCCGCGGACGGAACTTCCAATTCGATCCGCCGAACGGCTGACTTTCTCGGAGGGTTCGCCTGCAACCACAGCGCGTAATTCTGCCGGATCTGGTCGATATAGGCGGGTATATGCCGCTCTTGTTCTTGCAGCCAGTCCTCGAGCGTGATCTCGCCTTGCTGCGCGTGCGTGATGGTGCGCAGCCAAACCGCCGGCGGCAGAGTGACGGCCAGTTGATAGGTCATCTTCCTCAGCCGGCGAATGATCTCAATCGCTTCACGGGTGCTCTGATGAAAATATCCCAGCGAGCCTGCCCACTGCGCGGCGTCGAATTCCGAAAACTCCCTGTGCGGTTCAGCGATGAGCCGCCGGAACGAGAAGTACGAATTCACTTCGCGGTCCGCCAGATGCAGGATGATCTCGTGAATGCTCCACCGTCCCGAGGATGGCTGGAAAAGCCACATCTTCTTCGGCAGCGGGCGCAAGGCGCCGCACAGCAAGGCCGGTCCACGACCGAAGGACTCGAGCATCAGGCGTCTTTCATCGCGGGTCATGGGCTGGTTCGGCTCCGGTTCCTATGCTTAGACGCAAACGCTCGAAATTGGCTGCCTGGGGGGTTTGTAAATGGATGATGAAAATCCATTCGTCATTCGCCCTTGAAATGCTGCCGGACAAGTGTATTCGCATCGCGGAATTCGGGTAGCGCCAAATTGGGCGATCTTCGCGCTGCTATCACTCGGATTTTCAATTGCTGAATCCGGCCAAATTGTCTCACAAATTGCCGCGGACCGCGACTACACACGCTTGCCCTTCGGCCCTGCCTGACCTGACGCAGACACGAGCGCGGGACGCCTGCTCCAGTAAGCACGTAAGTCGCCGACCAGATACAGCGATCCCGTGGCGAACACCGCGTCTTCGGACGCGGCAAGCTCGATGGCCTGCTCCAGCGCCGCGACAGGATCGCGAACGACCGTGGAATTCCGCGCAAGGTGCGCCGTCATTTCCGCCAGCAGCGGCGCGGAAATCGCGCGGGGTTGGTGCGGCTCGGTCAGCAACACCAGATCGGCGCGCGGGAACAGCAGCCCCGCAATTTCGTCCACGGCTTTATCGCGCATCGCGCCATACACCAGCAGGATGCGCCGCCCGGCGAAGTTCTCTTCCCAGAATTTCAGCAACTCCCGCGCCCCGGCCGGATTGTGTGTCCCGTCGACGTAAACCGCGGGATGCTGCATCAACCGCTCCAACCGGCCAGGCCAATTCGCGCTGTGGATTCCTCGCTCAATCGATTCGCTGTCAACCCTGAATCCACGTTCAGAAAGCAACAGCGCGGTTGCGGCCGCCGTCAGCGCGTTACGAATTTGAAATCGCCCCGGTAGCGGAGGCTCGATGCGAATTCGCTTCCCGGATCCCGTTGAAACTGCGGCCGCGCGATAGCAACCGCCATCGGAAGCGACATCTTCCAGGCGCCACGCCTCATCAATTTCCACGAGCGGCGCATCGAGTTCGCGGCACCGCTTAGCGATCACTTCGCGCGCCTCGGGCCGCGCTGCGGAGCTCACCACCGGCACGCCCGGCTTGATGATTCCAGCCTTCTCTCCCGCGATTTCCTGCAACGAGTGGCCCAGGTAGTCTTCGTGGTCAAAATCGATCGACGTGATCGCGGCTACTTCCGGCTGCACGATATTCGTCGCATCCAGCCGTCCGCCAAGGCCGGTTTCGTACACCGCAAAATCCACGGCGTGCGTCGCGAACACCACGAATGCCATCGCCGTGATGCACTCGAAGTAGGTTGGGTGCGCGGCCAGCTTTCCGCTCGCCAGCAGCGATTCGACCGTTGCTTGTACGCGCGTCCAGGCCTCAGCGAATTCCTCGTCGGAAATATCTTCGCCCCCGATGCGAATCCGCTCGTTGATGCGCACCAGGTGCGGCGATGTGTACAGTCCCGTACGCAATCCCGTGCCCCGTAGGATCGACTCCAGCATCGCCGCGGTCGAGCCTTTGCCGTTCGTTCCGGCGATGTGAACGCACGGGGCGGCTCGATGCGGATTCCCAAGAGCGGCGGCCAGCGTATGGATGTTTTCGAGGCCGAATTTCTGCACGTGCGCGTGTTGCGGCGAAGCCAGCTCGCGCCCCAGAGAAAGCAGCGTGCGGACGGACTCTTCGTAGTTCATGCAGCGTTGTCGAGAAAAAATCCCAGCGCGCGCGAAATGTAAGTCTTCAATTCTTTGCGCGCGACGACCGCGTCTAGGAAGCCGTGCTCGAGTAAAAACTCGGCGCGCTGAAAGCCCTCGGGCAATTTTTGCCGGATGGTCTGCTCGATCACGCGCGGCCCGGCCAGGCCGATCAGCGCTCCTGGTTCGGCGATGTTCAGGTCGCCCAGCATCGCGTAACTCGCGGTCACGCCACCGGTCGTGGGATCGGTCAGCACCGAAATAAACGGCACGCGCGCTTCGTCCAAGCGCGCCAGCGCCGCGCCAACTTTCGCGAGCTGCATCAAACCCACGGCGCCCTCCATCATCCGCGCGCCGCCGGAGCATGAAACGATGATCAGCGGATATTTTTGCGCCAGCGAACGCTCGATCGCCCGCGTCACTTTTTCACCCACCACCGCGCCCATCGTCCCGCCGATAAATCCGAACTCCATCGAGCAGCAGATCACCGGCCGCCCCGCCAGTTTTCCTTCCATGGTCAGAATCGCGTCCTTCATGCCGAGCTTTCCCTGCGCCTCTTTCAGCCTATTGGCGTACGGCTTCACGTCTGCAAAGTGCAGCGGATCGCTCGATTGCAACTCTGCGTCGTACTCGGTCCACGGATGATCGTCGTCGAGCAGCAATTCCAGCCGGCGGCGTGCGTTGAGCCGGAAATGATGCTCGCATTTCGGGCAGACTTCCCAGTTTGCCTCCACGTCTTTTTTCCAAATGATCGCGCGGCAGCTGGGACACTTTGCCCAAAGCCCCTCCGTGCGTACCCGCCGCTCGTCCACCGGCGTGGGATTTTCGATTGGCGCTTTTTCTCTCTTGAACCAAGTCATCGCGAGTCTCGAACTAAGCGTTCTCCGCCCCGGGCGCCCTCTGACCGGCCGCCGTTCTGTGTTCCTTAAGCAAGGCTGCGCCCGCCGGCGTTACACAAACGAATGTTTTGCCGTTCCTCGTTTCGACACGAACCAGGCCCCGTTCGTTTGCATCTTCCCAAACGGGAAGCCGAGCGCACGAAGTCCGCCACGCTTCCATGGCTTCTTCATACGTCCGCTCTCGCGGAGAGAGCCACTCCACAAGATCGAGAATAAGCGCTTCCGGAGCTTCGATTCCCATACGCGATGCGCGCGGCAACTCCTAGTAATCGATTCCGCGCTGCGCCAGAATTCCTTTCGTGTACGGATGCTTCACTTCCTTCATCTCCGTCACCAAATCGGCTGCCTCAACGAGTTTCGGATGCGCGTTGCGTCCCGTGCAAATCACGTGTACGCGCTCGGGACGCTTCGCCAGCGCATCCACCACCGGTTCTGCGTCAAGCATCTTGTAGCTGATCACGTAATTGATCTCGTCCAGAATCACTAGGTCGTATTTCTCGCTGTAAATCTGCTCGCGCCCGAACTGCCACGCTTCCTCGCACAATCGCAAATCCTCCGGATCGGTCTCCGCGCCGCCCACCTTCACAAACCCACGCCCCATCGGACGAATCTCGAACTTGTCATCGCCTAGCATCTTGGCCGCGTCCAGTTCGCCGTAGTGCCACGAACCTTTAATAAACTGTACCATCAGCACCCGCAGCCCCTGACCCACTGCGCGAAAAGCCGTGCCTAGCGCGCACGTTGTTTTTCCCTTGCCGGGTCCCGTGTACACGATTAGCAGTCCCTTGCCTTCCGGCATTCGCAAACGCTCCCTGGAATCCGTTAGTCAATCATAGTCGCCGCAGCCCGAAAAAACGTCAAGCCGGTGCGCGAACCGTACTGGGTCGTTTTAATTTTCTTGATCGTGACACAAGCAGTCAAAATTCAAACTGACCTAGTACCCGGCGAACCGCAGGACCAGCATGAGCGTCAGCAACCAGGCGCAGGTCGCTTACTCCTACGACAACGCCAACCGGCTGACGGGCGTTTCCATACGTTAGGCTTGTGACAGCGCGCGGCTTACCGCGTTATGATACAGGCCCAGCCGTCATCGACCCGGCAGCAAAGAGATCCTCACGATGCCCAATGAGCCCAGCCTCGATAGTCTGTTGGAAATCTTCTCTTTCGAGAAGAAGGCCGATCTCGTCCGCCATTGTAAAGAACTGACGGTCTCATCCGAAGATTTTTTCAAACTCGTGCTGGCGTGCGAAATGTGGGGCTTACCGCTCTTGCACAGGATCACGTACAAGGACAAAGTGCCGTCTCACCTCGTCCCAAAGAATACAGAAATCGAGGCATTGCAGAACACCCCTGCTGGCTCTGCTCTGACCGGAGACGCGGCCAAGACGGTCAGCAAGTTGGCGCACGCTTTCGAGGAGCGGCGCTATCTCGTGGGTCATATCTTCTTCACGCCGGACAAATCGAAGTGGCATTTCTTCTGCTTTGACCAGCGCGATCTGAACACGAAGGGAAATCACTGGGAGCACGGCTCGCACGTTCACTTCGTGAACTGGCTATGGCCAAACTTCACTGCGGAGACCGTTTGGCGAGACTTTACGATTGACGATGATCGGCCGGGCAGCGATCTACATTTGCGCTTCATCGAACCAGAGCGAGAGAACAAGATGGAGATAAAGGAATGTGCCTTTACCTGCCCTGTGGAGAAGCGGAGTTCAACCGGGCTTCATCGGGGGATGTTCAACGAGGATGTGAGCTTTAAGTTCAACGTCGAAATCGACGCTTCGAAGCGCGGACACCTCGAAGAGATGCTGGGCCTTTTTGACAAGATGGTCTCGGAGTTCAAAGTGGAGTGGCAGAAAAAACTTGAGAGCCTGAAGTGAACTGGCCCGGCCTTACTCCCTTTGATTTGCGCTCGCTCTCTCGCTGCGCTCGGCGGTACAGCATGGACAATCACAGGGCTTGCCGTTCTTGACTCGCTCGAATTTGACGGCGACGACAGTCCTTTGTTCACCACGCCGGGTGCCCCAGGTTTCGATTTTGAATTTGAGGGTGCCCAACGCTCGGTGTGTGAGCGTGGGGCTTTCGTATTTCTGCATTCCGAGTGCTTCGAATCGATGCCGAGCAATCGCCACTACACAACACGTCGCTTAGCGCTTCCGAGTAAAAATTGTGCCGGTGCCGTTTACTCTGAGCGAAGTCGAACGGCGCAACTGCTACTTCGGATACGGATGGCCGGCGAGGATGGCGAAGGCGCGGTAGATTTGCTCCGCCAGCACCACGCGCGCGAATTCGTGCGGCATCGTCAGAGTCGAAAGCGAAATGCGCTGTGCTTTGCCCCGCGATAGTTCGGCTGGAAAACCTTCCGCCGCGCCGCAATAAAAACACAGTTCGCGCACGCCACGGTCGCGCAAATCTCCCAGCCAGTGTGCAAACGCCTGCGACGTGAACTGTTTCCCCGCCGCGTCCAGCAGAACCACAATGGAGGCAGGATCGATTTTCAGCTTTTTCAAAGATGCCGGCGATTCGTCGCGCAATTCATTGATTTCCGTTTCCGCGTAATGCCGGATGCGCTCTACATAATCATCCACGAGCGCGCGGGTTTCCGGCCGGCGCGTTTTCCCGAGCATCACAAAGCGGATTTTCATGGCACGCGCGTTGCGACTCTGGTTTCGCGACCTGAGCGGCTCCGCGAGATCACATTAAGCCGTATTTCTTGCGCTTTTCGAGCAGGGTCTTGCGGCTGATGCCCAGCACTTCGGCTGCTTGGCCGATCTTGTAGCGCGTGGCTTCGAGCGTCGCCTTGATCGCTTCGCGTTCAATCTCTTCAAGCGAACGCAGCGCCCCCGCGGCAGCGCTGGGGCGTCCAGCGGCGCGTAGAATTTCCGGAAAATCCGCAATGTCGAGCTGCCATGTTTTCGCAAAGACCAGCGCATGCTCGATTGCATTTTTCAACTCGCGTACATTTCCCGGCCAGTCGTATGACTCAAGCAGCTTCACAGCCTCGGGCGCGAGCGAAGCGTCGGCTCGCCCGTGTACGGGCCCCAACCGCGCGACGAAGTGCGCCGCGAGCGCCGCGATGTCTCCACGCCGCTCGCGCAAAGGAGGCACCACCAGCGCCAGCACGTTGAGCCGGAAAAACAGGTCTTCGCGGAATCTGCCCGTCGCAACCGCTTGCCCGAGATCGGTATTCGTGAGCGCCATCAGGCGCGAATCCATGCGCAGCGTTTCCGTGCCGCCTAACCGCTCAAAGGTGCGCTCTTCGAGGACGCGCAGGAGCTTGGCCTGCAGACCCGGACCGAGCGCCGCAATTTCGTCCAGAACGATTGTCCCGCCTTGCGCCATTTCCAGTCGACCTGGCTTGCGCGCCACCGCGCCGGTGAACGCGCCGCGCTCGTGTCCGAATAGCTCCGATTCGACAAGCTCCGCCGGCAGGCTCGCGCAATCGATTTTCAGCAGCGGCGCATCGCGGCGCGAACCGCGCTCGTGAATCCATCGCGCGAGCTGGTCTTTACCGGAGCCGCTTTCGCCGGTGATCAGAAGCGTCGTCGCTGCGTCGGCGAGCTTTTCACCGATTTCGAGAATATGAACGGAAGCCGGATCGGCGGCGATCCAGGTGGCGCGCGCGTCGCTCATGGATTCGATTCGCGGCCTTCCGCTTCGGCGCGAAGCACGCCGGGCTGCCCCGGATTCGGCACGTCGAGCCGCTCGGCGTTACGCCATAGCCGCTCTAGATCGTAGTAGCGGCGCGCGCCCTCGCTGAAAATGTGAACGACGATCGAGCCGTAATCGAGCAAAACCCACTCCGCCCCGGATTTACCCTCGCGGTGAGCGAGGCTCATCCCCTGCCGGTCGAGGCGCTCTTCGATGGATTCGGCGATCGCGTGCAGCTGCGGCGCGCTCTGCCCGGAGCAGAGAACGAAATAATCAGCGAAGGCGCTCGCGCCGGTCAGGTTCAGCACGGTGATATCGGAGGCCTGTTTATCCTGGGCCGCCTCGACCGCCGCGCGAACTTCGGGCTGCAAATCTGCCAGTCTCACCGGTATAAGGCCTGTCCCAAAATGTATTCCTCCACGCGCGGAGGCACAAGCCCGTGGATTCCCTGGTTTCGTTGTAACCGCTCTCGGACTTCGGTGGAGGAGACGTGGCTCGCCACGGTGGTCAGCAGGTGCACCACGGATTTTCGCAGCACGATTTTGTGCTGATCGTGCCCGGACGAGCGCCCCAGCTTTTCGGGCGGGACGATCAGCCGTAGCGCGTCGAGCCGGAATCCCGGACGGCTGGCCACGATGAAATCGCAGGAGTCGAGAAGCTGCTCGTAGCTTTTCCACGTGGGAAATTCCAGGAACTGATCCGCGCCGATGATGAAATACAGGTGATCGTCGGGATGTTCGCGCCGGAATTTGCGCACCGTCTCAATGGAATAAAAAACATGGGGCGGAGCGGCGGGGGCTTCCGCGAGCGAGGGCAAAAATCCAGGATGCTCCGCGCAGGCCAGCGCCGTCATCGCGTAGCGATGAATGAACAACGTCAGCTCCTGCTGCGATTTGTGCGGCGGGCGCGATGAGGGAATAAAATGGATCGCGTCGAGATGAAATCGGCGCTGCGCGGCTTGCGCCACGGCGATATGTCCCGAGTGAATCGGGTCGAACGTGCCGCCGAAAAGAGCGATTGACCGCCGTGGGGCGGCGGCTCGTTGCGGGGCGGGAGTGGTCAACGCTTCTCCGGGCGCGGAGCGGCGTCATCGGCCGCGATGTGTGGAATGGCCGTCGCAGGTTCCGGCTGAACGGCTGGAGCGGGTTTGGGAATCTGATCGAGAGCGTTGGCGAGGCCGCGGACTAGTTCGACGATGCCCTCGCCGCTGGCGGACGAAATAACGTAGAACAGCAGGCCGCGCTGGACGGCGAAGGCGCAAAGCTTTTCGAGCCGTTCGCGATCCGTGGTGGCGTCCAGCTTCGTGGCGACCACAATCACAGGTTTCTCCGCGAGCGACGGGCTGAAGGCGGAGAGTTCGTGCTCGATGATTTCGAAATCACGCACAGGATCGTGATCGTTCGCATCGCTTGTGTCCACCAGATGCGCGATCAGGCGCGTGCGCTCCACGTGCTTCAGAAAACGCGTGCCCAGTCCCGCGCCTTCGTGCGCTCCTTCGATCAGCCCTGGAAGATCGGCGACAACGAACGTGCGGCCAGTGCCCGGCGCCGCATCCGGATCGGCATTCACGACCCCCAAGTGCGGCTCCAGCGTGGTGAACGGATAGGCGGCAATCTTCGGGCGTGCCGCGGAGATGCGTGAAATCAGCGTCGATTTTCCCGCGTTGGGGAATCCAACCAGGCCAACGTCCGCGAGCAATTTCAATTCGAGGCGCAGGTTGCGCTCTTCGCCTGGCTGGCCGTCTTCGTGTTCGCGCGGCGCCTGATGCCACGGGCGAACGAAGTGCGGGTTGCCGTTGCCGCGCCCGCCGCGCCCCCCTTTCGCCGCGCGGAATCGCTGCCCTGCGGCCGCGAAATCAAAAAGCTGCTTGCCGGAATCGGCGTCGTACACCACGGTCCCGACCGGCACGCTCAGGATCATGTCCTCGCCGGAGCGGCCGTGACAATCGGAGCCTTCGCCGTGGCGTCCGCGATCGGCGCGAAAGATGCGGTTGTAACGATAGCGGAGCAGTGTGTTGTCATTGGGATTGGATTCAAGGTAGACGTCGCCGCCGTGGCCGCCGTCGCCGCCCGATGGGCCTCCGCGCGGGACGTACTTCTCGCGGCGGAACGCGACGCAGCCATTGCCGCCGTCGCCGCCCTTCACCGAAATTTTTGCTTCGTCAACAAACATGGGAATTTCGAACAGCGAAGATGCGACACCACACGAAGGAAAGTGGCGGGAAAGCCCAGGACTCGTCGCTCCGATTCGGTTCGCTCATCGGACTAGCGAAGGTTCGCGTGGCGGGAAAATGTCAGTCGGCCGCGGGCGCGGTTTTTTCGGCGGAAGCCGAAGCTTCAGCCGGCGGCAGAACGCTGATGAAGCGTCCGAGGCCGCCTTTGTCTTCAAAGCGCACCACGCCGTCGATGCGCGCGAAAAGAGAGTCGTCCTTGGCCCGTCCGACGTTCTTGCCAGCCTTGAAACGAGTGCCGCGCTGACGAATCAGAATGCTGCCGCCGGTGACGAACTGGCCGCCGAAGCGCTTGACGCCGAGCCGTTGTCCCTGCGAGTCGCGTCCATTAACGGATGACCCGCCGCCTTTTTTGTGAGCCATAAGGAGCCTCTAGATTTCTATGCGAGTTCGATCTCGCCGATTTGCACCGCGGTGTAGTTCTGCCGGTGGCCTCGCTGGATCTTGTACTGCCCGCCCGTCTTGTACTTCAGCACTTGCATCTTGGGGCCGCGCACGTGCTTGACGATCTTGCCGACTACCTTGGCTTTGGATTGCGCGCCAGGGACGACCTTTTTCTCGTCGGTGCGGACGGCAACGACGTCATCAAAGGTCACTTTGCCACCGACTTTGCCTTCCAGGCGCTCAACGTGCACGGTTTCGCCCGGCGCGACACGGTACTGCTTGCCACCACTGCGGATTACAGCGTACATGCTGCCTCCAACTGATTAGACGAACTTTGATTATAGGGGTTGGTTCGCGGTTTCGTCAACGATTCGCGGGTCTTGGTAGCAGCCCAGTCTGAATTTCGACTCACGGTGCCACGACAAATGAAGTTCAAACTGACTGCCGGGCCAACTGCGTTGCGGGTTACGACGCCGACCTGACCCGAAAGGTCATGTTTGGCGATGCAAAATCGGGACAGCAAGTGTCTCGGGTAGAGTGGTAGCCGAGCTAGTGTTTTCAACGAGTTACGCCCGATTCTACTCAATTGGTGTCTCGGGTAGGATGGTGCGATTTGTGTCGCGGCATCGCGCGCAGACCCCGCGGTTCGGTCGCCGAATTCGAGGAGTAAAATGCGCGAAAACAAATGCACCGGGACGTTCCGCCCTTGCATTTCTAAGCTTCTTTCTTTTCTGCAACTTGCGCGTGTCCAAGGTTGATTGGCTGTTCCGCCCTTTGGCGACTGCGTCGGGCGAATAAAAGACGAATACTTCGCGCAACTATGGATGCCCAAGCGGCCACAGACTCGCGGTGACACTTTGTCGATGAAGCCAAAGGCCGGTCGAAGTAACGACATCAACATCGGTTTCGCCTCCTTTCCCGAGCGCTTTACGACAGCGGGTCGCCGGTACCGGGCATCAGCGATTCAGAACCTCGCCTGCCCGCGTCAGGCACGCCCTCCGCGCCA
>JASHWB010000343.1 GCA_030044295.1 Candidatus Acidiferrales bacterium | reverse complement strand
GGAGGCGTGTCCATGAAGACGAGGACAACGCCCGTGTCGGAATCGGGGCGGCTGGGAGTGGCCCAGGCCCACGTTTCGAATACCGAATCGTCCTTGCGGATCCGCGTGCGCACAACCCCGCGTTGATTAAACGGCTCTTGCGTAAGCGCAAAGCATCCCTTCTGGCTAATCACTGTTACACGGCCCGCGATCTTCGTTTGCTCCAGCGGGTCCACGATCTCAAAATGCGCGTCGAAATCGAACCGTGGCGCCGCGCGCCTTTCTGGAAATCGCTCTCCCGCGTTCAAACGCGCTGTCGCAACTTGTGCCATGATTCCCCCATTCGTAGGACAGACTCTCCCATTCGTAATCGGCCAATCCTCTCCGAAACTGCAGGCGCGGCGGGTAACCCCCTCAATTCGCATCTTTTCGCGCCCACTCGGGCGCCGTAAACAGCCACTCGTCAGCATCTTAGCTGCTACGCAAATCTGCGGGCACTTGACGCGCGTGCTAGCGTGGTAGTGAGGCTTGCAAAACTGCTTCCAGCCTCAGGAAGGAAAAGGCGGCGGGATGAATCGGATTCGAGGGCTGAGCACGATGCACGAGCAATCGATAGCGAAATGCCTTCGCCTTCGTTTCGCTTTTTCGCCACAAAAATCGTCGCTCAAGGGCGGAACAGCCAATCAACCTTCGACACTCGTAAATTATAGAAAACAAAGAATGGCGTACATGCAAGGGCGGAACGTCCCGGTGCAACTGTTTTTCACCGTTTCGTTCCCTAGAACTCTGCAATTTTCCGCCGCATCCAGGCGTTTATTCTGCGCATCCCATCGTTCGTCCGGCGAAACCGGAGCCGCTCGCGGGCGGCGCTTGCCCGCTCACGTGAAAGGACTCACATGAAGCTCAACGAATACACTACGTTAGGACGTACCGGCCTGCGCGTTAGCCCGCTGTGCCTCGGCACCATGACTTTCGGCACCGAATGGGGCTTCGGCGCAGAGGAAGACGTTTCAAAGCAGCAGTTCAATCGCTTTCTCGAGGCGGGCGGCAACTTCATCGATACCGCGGATGGGTACACCAACGGCCACGCCGAGGAACTCCTCGGAAAGTTCGTCACGGACGGCAAGCTGCGCGATCGCGTGGTGATCGCGACGAAGTACACGTTCGGCGCGCAGCCCGGGAATCCGAATGGCGGAGGCAACGGTCGCAAGAATCTTTATCGCGCGCTGGAAGGGTCGCTGCGGCGGCTGAAAACGGATTACGTCGATCTGTATTACCTGCACGCGTGGGACACGTTCACGCCGATCGAGGAAGTGCTTTCGACAATGGACGATCTGGTGAGCGAAGGGAAAATCCGCTACTACGGAATGTCCGACACGCCCGCCTGGTATTTCTCCCGGATGCAAACCATCGCTGAAAAAGAAGGCAAGGAGCGCATCGCCACCCTGCAGCTGGAATACTCGCTCGCGGAGCGCAATATCGAGCGCGAGCATATTCCCGCCGCGCAGGAGCTCGGCATCGGACTGTGCCCGTGGAGCCCGCTGGCCGGCGGCTTTCTGAGCGGCAAATACAAGAAAGAAGGAAATTCAGGAACCGGCGTCGGTCGGCTGACCGGTCGCGGCGCGATCTTCAACAAGTTCACCGAGCATAACTGGCGCGTGCTGGAAGTGCTGCAAGACGTCTCGAAAAAGCTTGGCAAGCCACCCGTGCAGGTCGCGCTGAACTGGCTCGTCACGCAGCCCGGCGTGACGTCCGTGATTCTCGGCGCTCGGACCACGGTGCAACTGGAGGACAACCTCGCGTCGCTCGACTTTTCGATTCCGGCGGAATTGCGCGAGCGGCTGGAGATCGCCGGCGCGCCGGAAACCGCGCACCCATACAACTTCTACGTCCCGTGGATGCAGGCGCGCGTCAGCGGCAATGTGACGGTAAGGCCCTGGCGACCGGCGAATATTTACGTCGGGGCAACCGCTCCTCCTCCGGAGCAGAAGGCCGCGGGCGACGATTAATCATCGCGCTCTCAAGCGCTCGTCGAATCGTTAATCGTCGGAGTTGCTGAGCGTGGATTCGCCACAGTCTCTCCGGCGCCCGCCAAGTGGTCTACGTTGCGCAGCCGCGGGAAAAATGTCGCCCACAACACTGTGACGACGATTGAGCCTACGCCGCCCAAAATCACGGCCGGCACGCTGCCAAGCCACGCCGCCGTCACGCCTGATTCGAACTGGCCAAATTCGTTGGACGCGCCGATGAAAATCATCTCGACAGCGTTCACGCGGCCGCGCATTTCATCCGGCGTTTGCAACTGAACCAGCACGCCGCGAATTACCACGCTGACCATGTCGCTCGCTCCGACCAGCGCCAGCGCCACCATCGACAGCGCCAGGTTGTGCGACACGCCGAACAGGATGGTAAAGACCCCGAAACCGCCGACGCACCAAAGCATCGTCGGGCCGGCTTTGCGCCGCAGCGGGCGGTGCGCGAGCAGGATGGCCATCGCACCCGCGCCGATTCCCGGCGCGCAGCGCAGCAAGCCGAGCCCCCATGGCCCGGTATGGAGCACGTCTTTCGCGTACACCGGCAGCAGCGCGACAGCGCCTCCGAGCAGCACCGCGAAGAGGTCCAGCGAGACCGCTCCGAGTACGATTTGGTGCTCCCAAATGTAGCGCAGCCCCGCGAGGACGGTTTTCCAGCTCACGTTTTCGCGCGCGGCTGGTTTTGAGCTCAGCTTTACGCGCACGATCGCGAGGGATGCTCCCGCCGTCGCAACCATCGCCATTCCGTACACGACGGCCGGCCCGCGGAATAGCGCGTACACCAAACCTCCCGCAGCGGGTCCGAGGATCGTAGCCGTTTGAAAAATGCTGGAGCCCCAGGCGACGGCGTTCTGGAAATGCTCTTCGGGAACAACCAGCGGAAGCAGGGCGCGTCCGGAAGGACCGCTGAACGAACGGGCTATGCCGATGAGCAGCATCACGCCGTAAATTGGATATACCGAACGCGCGCCGTGCAGTGTGATCGCCAGCAGCAGCGCGGAGCACAGCGATAGTCCGCCGTAACTGAGCATGAGGACTTTGCAACGGTTGTAACGGTCCGCCGTGTGGCCGGAAATCAGAAAAAGAAGAATGCCGGGAAGGAATTGCGCCAGACCGACTAATCCGAGGTCAAGCGCGCTATTCGTTATCGCATAAACCTGCCAGCCGACGGCGACCGACTGCATTTCCGTGCCGATCACGCTGCAGAAGCGCGCGACCTGTAGGTAGCTAAAATCGGGATAGGTGAATGCGATTCGGCCGGAGTGGCGGGAAGTCCCGGAGTTGGTCATGGAAATCTTACTTTGCCATAGAACACGAGTTCGGGCGAGACAAGGGACGCCGGAGTTCCGGGCCAGCGTGAGTTTTGAACGCCTGTGTGACGATCAAGAAAACTGAAACTGACCTGCAGGCTTCGGCGGGTGCATAGATTCGAGACACTTTGTGGTGCGCGTTTATTTCGCGCGCTTGGTTTCCAACACCGCGTCGAAGAAAGCGCCGAGCAAGTGGCGAACATCCGCATCGCTAAGAGACGCGTGATCGACGAGATGTTCGAGGAGCAGCGCATTGGAGAGCGACCCCAGCCCGGTGGCGGCTGCAATGCCGGGAATCGCGAGCTGCGCTCCCGCGTCTTTCGTCAAGCGGCGAAGGATGTTGGCGGCATTTTCACGCAAGGGCCGCTGGCGGGCACGCAAGCGTGCGTGCGCGTTGGGATGGCGAATGGCAAAGAGCTTGAATTCGAGCGAGAGCAATGCAAGCCGCCGATCGGCGGCGATCTGAGCGTAGTGCTCGCGCAGGGCGCGAAGGCGCGCCGCAGGATCCGCTTGGCGCTCCAGCACGGCGTTGACATCTGCGATCCGGCGACCGACCCATAATTCGAGGAGGGCGAAGAAGATGTCTTCCTTGCTTTTGAAGTGGGCGTAGAAGGCACCGCGTGTGTAACCGGCGAGGGCCGCAATGTCCGCCAAGCGCGCGGCTTCGAATCCATCGCGCGCGAAGATTTTTTCCGCCGCGGCCAAAAGCTTCCGGCGAGTGGCGGCGGTACGGAGTTGCTGGCGCGACACCGGGATCGCCAGCGGAGAACCGCGCGGGGGCCGTTCCAAGCCGCCAAGCTGACGCGGCCGGGCTGCGAGCTGTTTAGATACATGCACGTATGTATGTTATTTCCGAATCGAGCAGTTTACAATGGTAATCGGTACTGGGTCAGTTTGAATTTTGACTGCTTGTGTCACGACCAAGAAAATTCAAACTGACCTACTACATGGGTATTCATGGCTTCCGCGGCTATTTCATTCGACCAATCGTACTGGCGCCCGCGCCACAATCCGTGGCTCATCGCGTTTACGGTGACGCTCGCCACGTTCATGGAGGTGCTCGACACTTCGATCGCGAATATTGCGCTGCCGCATATTGCCGGCAGCTTTGGGGCGAGCACGAACGAATCGACCTGGGTGCTGACGAGCTACCTGGTTTCGAACGGAATCGTGCTGCCAATCAGCGCCTGGCTCGCGACGCGGATTGGCCGCAAGAAGTTCTACATGGCGTGCGTGGTGCTGTTTGCGTCGAGCAGCTTCATGTGCGGACTGGCGCCGAGCCTGGGTATTCTGGTTTTCTTTCGCGTGCTGCAGGGCGCCGGCGGAGGAGGCTTGCAGCCAAGCGAACAGGCAATTTTGGCCGATACTTTCTCGCCAGCGCAAAGAGGAATGGCGTTTTCGATTTACGCGATGGCCGTGGTGCTGGCGCCAGCAATCGGGCCAACACTCGGCGGCTATCTGACGGACAACTACAGCTGGCGATGGATTTTCTACATCAACATTCCCGTTAGCATTTTGTCGCTGATCATGACGCATCACTTCGTCGAAGACCCTCCCTACTTGCGAGCCGAAAAGGAGAAGAGCAAGAGGGTGGGCATAGATTACATCGGACTGGGCCTCATCGCGCTGGGAGTGGGCACGCTGCAAATGGTGCTGGACAAGGGGCAGGAGCTCGATTGGTTTGGCTCGCACTTGATTACGGCGGGAACGATTTGCGCGAGCGTCGTGCTGCTGTTCTGGATCTGGTGGGAATGGAGGCACCCGCATCCGGTCGTCGAGCTGAAACTGCTGAAGAAGAGGAATTTTTCGGCGGCGATGTTTTCGATGCTGGTGCTTGGCGGAGTGCTTTACGGAACCACGGTGCTGCTGCCGGAGTTCATGCAGAACCTGATGGGCTATCCGGCGGTGCTTTCGGGCGAAGCGCTGGCCGCCGGTGGATTTGTGATGTTCCTAACCATGCCGACTTCGGGGGCGCTGACGGGGCGAATGGATCCGCGGAAGTTGATGGCCATCGGATTCGGGATCACGGCGATAGGCCTCTATAGCATGGCGACGCATTTGAGCCTGGGAATGGATTTCTTCACGATTTCAATGGTCCGCGTTTACCAGGTGCTCGGACTGGCGTTCATCTTCATTCCCGCCAACGTGCTGTGCTACACGGGCATCCCGATCGAGCAGAACAACCAAGTTTCCAGCATGATGAATTTTGTGCGCAACATCGGCGGGAGCGTGGGAATCGCACTGGTGGGCACGGCAGTAACGCGCAGCACTCAGGCACGGCAAAATTTCATGGCCGCTCACCTGCACGAAGGGAACCCCGCGTTCAGACAGGCGATTGCCGGACTGGCGGCCACGATGCATAGCCGGGGCATGAGCGCTGTGGACGCGACGCGAGCGGCGTATCAGCAGATCGGAATGCTGCTGGAGCAGCAGGCCGCGGCTGTGGCTTTCAAGGATGTGATCGCGACGCTGGCCATCATCGTGGCGTGCTTGATTCCGCTGGCTTTCATCATGGTAAAGCCGCCCGCGAACCAGCCGCGCCGCACCGGGGCTCACTGAGTGAAAGAGGTGGCTGTACGATGCTTTACGTGGCACGATCCGGTCACGGTTGCGCGTAGAGATTCAGAGCGCGAGCTGCTGCTGACAGACGGCGGTCATAGGTCCATAACGGCACTCCCGCCAGCGATGCGGAGACCAAAAGGTGAGCGTCAATCCAGCCGATTCCGCGGCCCATCAGATCGTACCGCTCAACAAACGCCAGAACTTCGTCGTGGCTCCCGGCGAGCGTGCCCGGCAAATTCTGAAGCAGGAATAATATTTCAGAACGGCGGTGCAGCAAGCCGCATGCTAGTTCGCCGATGACGAAGGGATGACATTCTACTTCTCCGCGATCGAGCAACTTGCCGAGATCACGGTTGCGGCGGCGGAAATGGTCTATCCAAACAGAAGTATCAACCAGCATGACCGCGGGTTCTTCGCGGCTGCGGCCTCCGCCGGGGAATCCGCCGAATTCCTGGCTCGCTCCCGCCCAACGCCGCCAGGCGTCGCGCACTCTCTCGGGCAATCAGAGCTTCAAGACCAGCCCGGACCACCGCAGTCTTCTCGCTAATGCCGCTAAGGCGGGTCGCCTCGCGCAACAAGCTGTCGTCAATGTTCAGCGTGGTTCGCATATGCATCTATATGTACATTATATGCATATCGGACGAAGAGGTCAAATCCGAGTCTATCCGCTGATCCGGCGGATGATGCAGTCGCGTCGGGTTGTCTCTGATTTTCTTCCAGGCGCGCGGCTTGGGCAATCTGCGATTATTGCTTTGATCCTGCGGCCCAATTGGTGACCAGCGTAAGCGGAGTCGCATTTGCGGAGGCTTCATCGATCAGGAAGCGTTTCCCATCCGGCGTCACGGCGTATCCGATGTTGGATTCGGCAGCATTCGTGAACATCATCGGGTCCTGGAACAGTTGACGCGAGGCGCCGATTTCAACCGCTGAACCATTTTCCTTGATACTGGCTTCCATCATCTTGCCTCCGGACGCCACATAGTAGAGCCCGCTGCCGTCGTGGCTCCATTGCGGACCGTCCCCGCCGCCCTGCGACACTTGCCATTTGCTACCAGCGCCGGGAAACGGCGATAGATATACTTCACTATTTCCGGACTCATCGGATGCGTACGCGACCCAGCGTCCATCGGGCGAAAACGCGCCCTCGCCCACATCGAATTGCGACTGAAGGTAAGGAAAAGGCTTGCGATCTCCGAAGAAGGGCATCGCCCAAATTGCTCGCCCTCCTTTTCCGGCGTTTCCAGCGCTTCTTTGAAAAAGGATGTAGCGGCCGTCCCTGGACCAGGAGGTGGGAATTTGAAAGCGGCTATCCGCGGAGTTCAACGGCTCCGGACTGCCTACGCCCGACGAGTTCTTCACAAACAGCGACAAGAAATTCTTGGTAATGGAGGCGTACACGATTCGTGAACCGTCCGGCGACCACACCGGCGCGATGCTCATCGGTCCAAATGTGAAGCGTGTCTGCACGCCCCGCTCCAAGTCCTCGATCCAGATGTCCCCGGTCAGCGCCGAAAGGCTCACTGACGAATACACCAGGAGCTTTCCATCTGGCGAAAGGCTCGGGTAAGAGGCGCCCGGCGGTCCCGCCGTTCCTAACCTTTTTCCGGTGGCGTCGAACCATACGAGTTGCCCCCCAAATTCAGGCGCCGCGCCATAGATCAGCAGTCCGGTTTGCGAAGCACTGAACATACCAAGCCGAAACGCCTGAGGCGAACCAATATCCTCGCCAACCGGGAAAGCGCTTCCCTGGAGCTTCTGATTTCCAGCATCGAAGTGTTGCGCCATCAGTGTGTTGCCGCGGAGGAATAGCAAGTAGCCGGGCGCGGCGTAGAGAGCGTCCGAATCAGCCTGCACGAGAAATTTCGCCTCGTTCGATCCGAGCTCGCCGACGTAGATCCCGAGCTGGTCGGTTCCCGGAGCGTATAGGTTGCCGCCCAAGTACAGGAAGTGACGCCCATCCGGGAGGAACTTAGGCCAGCGATTGCTGAACGTGCCCGTCGATTCTTTATGGCTCGCGATTGCGGTCGGCGTTCCGCCGGCTGCCGACACCTGGAAGAGCATCGCACCGGTCCCGTTGGTGGCCGCGGCCACGGCGGGTCTGGGCGCAAATACGATGGTGCCGCTCTGATTCCAGGTGCCACCCCGCGCGTTTTCGGCATCGCAGATCGTTACGGGCGGCCCGCCGGTGACGTCAATTTTCTTGAGCTTGCCGTCCTGAAAGAAACCGAGTTGACGGCTGTCCGGCGCCCAGAATGGAAAAGTTGCGCCGTCCGTGCCTTGGAGTTGCTGCGCGTCAAGCGAATCGAGCGGCCGCACCCAAAGCGACTCTTTACCGTCCGTGCCCTGCCCTGGAAACACGAGCCGCGTGCCGTCAGGCGAAAGAAGCGGCGCACCGTAAGGCTCCGGCGAGAACGCGAACGATACTTTCGGCGGCGCGGAAATTAGCGAACGAATTGGTTGGAGTTGAGTGGAGCCTGCGCGCCAGTACGCGAAAGCGAAGGCCGCAGCAACGATGGCGAGGACGATTGCCGTTGCCCATGGCAGCACGCGGCGCCAGCCCGGCGCCGGGCTTGTGATCCCGGGACCAGTGGCGGATGGTTCCGACGCACCCGACAGAATTTCATCGAGCGAGATGCGAGCGTCTCCGATATCGCGCAGGCGCTGCTTGGAATCCTTCTGTAAACAGCGCTGCAAGAGCACGCGTACACCCCCCGGCGTGTTCGACGGTAGCAGCGACCAATCCGGCTCGGCGCGAATTACAGCCGCGAGCGTGTCGCTGACCGTCTCGCCGCCGAATGTCAGTCTTCCGGTGAACGTCTCGTACAGCACGCAGCCGAACGCCCAGATATCCGCGCGACGATCGACTGGCTTTGCTTTCGCTTGTTCAGGCGACATGTACGCCGCCGTGCCAAGCAGCACGCCTGCTTGGGTGGCCATGCGCGTGAGCGTGGGGGAATTCGACATGTCCATGGACGACGAATCGCCCTCGATGGCTTTGGCGAGGCCGAAATCGAGAATCTTCACCGCATCGTCGCGCGAAATCTTGATGTTGGCGGGTTTCAAGTCGCGATGGACGATGCCGCGCTCGTGTGCGTATTCGAGAGCGTCGGCAATCTGCCGGGCGATCCGCAGCGACTCATCGAGGGGAATCGGCCCGGATTTAAGGCGGTCAGCCAGCGTCGGGCCGTCGACCAACTCCATCACCAGCGCGTGAGTACTGGTCGAATCTTCCAGGCCGTAAATCGATGCGATGTTAGGGTGATTCAGCGACGCCAGCACCTTGGCCTCGCGCTCAAACCGTGCCATGCGCTCCGCGTCGCGCGCGAACGCCTCGGGCAAAACTTTGATGGCTACATCGCGGCCGAGCTTCGCATCCCGGGCGCGGTAGACCTCGCCCATTCCGCCCTTACCAATTTCGGCGGTGATTTCGTAGCTGCCGAGTTTTGTTCCTGGGCTTAGCACTGGATCCCTCGGCTCGCTCCGCTCGCTCGGGATTTCGGCTGGCGGTTCAACCACCCCAGCACGCAAGGTCGGCGTGCTCGGAGACCCCGGCTCAGACGCCGCCAAGGCGCCTCAACTTGCCCATTCCGCCAGCGCCAATGGGCGAGACGATCTCGTACGAGCCGATGCGCGTACCCAAACTGATTCCCATTGAGCGGGCGATTATAGCGCCAGAGGAGTAGACATGTCAGGTTTGCGCGTCGATGATGCGCGACCGCCGCAAGACGGTGCGCCTGTCCCAATCGATGGCCTCAGGACGGCGACGTGTGATTAGAACTATTTCTCACCTTTGGCGCCAGAAACCTTTGAAGGAGGAGGGCGCTATTGTGCTCGGTGTCGCGAGCGGCATAAAGCAGCGTGACCGG
>JASHWB010000342.1 GCA_030044295.1 Candidatus Acidiferrales bacterium | reverse complement strand
CGGAGCTCTGAATGAGAGTGTTGGGAAACTCCTTCAGCAGGTGATCGTAGTTGGGCTTGCGCGCCAGGGCGATGGCGTTCCCCTGAACTTCCGGGCGATATCCCCAGCCATCCAGAACCGTCAGCACGATCGGGCGCGGACGCTTACTCATAGGCTTGCACGGCAACCACGGTCGTTCGGCTACACACTGTGTATGCGCAGATTAGCTCCTGGTTCTCGAACATGGCCATGCCACGTTAGCCGACTCGGCGCGGCACTTGCAAGTCCCTGGACCGCATGTACGGCGTGGGTAGGGGCAAGCAGAGTGGAAGCGCACTCGGATGTGCTGCTCGTTCGCGCCGTGAGATCGCACGCGATCCCACCGCGGCGTACGCAGTGGCGAACTACCAGACATGCATGAGGTTGGCTACAGTGGTGATTAGGAACGCCACGGTGCCAGCTCCCGCAGCCGCTGCACCAACCACCGACCAGGACGTTAGCCGGTCTTCAGGCCTATCGATTGCCCGCCTGCGCGTCGCGATGAACAGCCACGCGGCCATTGCCTCCGACGTGAGCGCGGCAATGCAGAAAATCACCAGCGGAAGACGATCGGAATACGCGGGCGGAACGAATACCGCTGCAAAAACCGGCCACAGAGCCAGAATCAGCCCAAGCGTGAATTTGCGTTCGCGATTGAGCGAGCGCGTGAAGTCACTTCCAATCAGGAAACCTCTGCGTATATAGTTCAGCAATTTAGACGCGAACGAGTTGACCAGGCGTGACATCGTTGCTGTGCGCTCGGATACGAGGACTGTGATCGACACCACCATTCCTCCGCCCGTTTATGAATCGCGTTACGTCCCGATCAATCAGATGCGCGGGGGCGCGGAAACGTGCCGTGCGTGTCCTTGGTTGGCACCGCTAGAGAGACGATTGAGTTCCGGCCGGCGTGATGCGGATGATGTCGTGTAGCAGTTCGATGCGCCGGCCAGGAAACCGCGCCGCGATGCGCGAGCGAAGCTCATCGAAAGTAGGTGCGCCGTTTTGGCCGTCGAGCATGCGCGCATCGTCCATTAGCACCGCGTGTCCCTTTACCGGATGCGAGAGCGCCGCTTCGACTTCGACTGAAAGCCTTACCGGATCGCGCGCCAGATTGACCCACCCCCAGTAACCGGCGTCCAGCCAGAAAAGCGCTGGCTCGGAAATCGACTTCAGCAATTCGGGCAAAACCTTTTGACTGTTGCCTTCTAGGATTTGAATTCGCGGATCGCCTGCGAAACGACGTGCCGCGCGCCGCGCCAGCCCGGGATCGAATTCGATCGAATAGATGCGGTCGAAATCTTTGTTCATCGCTGCAACCATCTCGCCGTAATACGTGCCCGTTTCGATCATGATGCGTAGCCCGTAGCGACGGGCATAGTCGCGGACTGTGCGCTGCTTCACCAAATGGGGCGAGCGCACCGGCTGGCCGCGCAGTCGCCAGTACCAGTAATCGGGATAATGTCCGAGCGCCTTATACGCGCCATAGAAAGGCAAGTTGCGCAGCAATTTTCGGAACAGTGCCAATCAGCCTCGCAGATTCAACGGAAGGTTGGCAGCGTAGCGTTCGGCTGCCAATGGTGTCAAGCAGTGCCCGTTCGCGCCGGAACGGGGGAGTGGTCGTTTCGCACGCCGCGGGCCTGTAACTTTTCGTCCAACCGCGCGTAGCAAGTTTAGGGGCCGAGCTGGATGGAAACAAACACGAAGGGGTACAAAGGGCTAGGTATGGAAGGCGGCATCGCCCGCTGGTACGCCAAACTGACGCGCAGGAGCTTGCCCGAGTTCGAGCAGTTGGCGCAGCGCATGGCGCAAGGCTTATCGTCCGGCGCTCGGGTGTTGGAAGTCGCGCCCGGCCCCGGTTATTTCGCCATTGCTCTTGCCAAGCTGGGAAATTTTCAAATCACCGGCATAGACGTGAGCAAGACCTTCGTCGAAATCGCGCGCAAGAATGCCAATGATGCGGGCGTATCCGTAGATTTTCAGCAGGGCAACGCTTCGCGCATGCCGTTCGCGGACGACAGCTTTGACTTGATCCTGTGCCGAGCGGCGTTCAAGAATTTCTCGGAGCCGGTGCAGGCGCTCTCGGAAATGCAGCGCGTGCTGCGTCCGGGCGGCAGAGCCGTGATCATCGACCTGCGCCGCGACACGCCACGAAGCGAGATCGATCGTCACATCGATGCGATGAAGGCCGGCGCCGTCAACGCCGCACTTATGAAATGGACGTTCCGCTGCATGCTGCTCAAGCGCGCCTATACACGCGAGCAGTTTGAGAAATTCATCACCGCAAGCGGCTGGCAAAAGTACGAAATCGGCGAAGCACCCGTCGGATTTGAAATCACGCTGATGAAATGAAGGGCGGAGCTCGACGCCAACGCAGCGCTCGCCCAGATCTAGTGCCGGGAAAGCGCGGCGCGGCCCAGGAACTTAGCCGAAGATCCGAGCTCCTCTTCGATGCGCAGCAACTGATTGTATTTGGCGATACGGTCCGTTCGCGAAGCCGAGCCGGTCTTGACCTGCCCCGTGCCCATCGCCACCGCAAAATCAGCGATAAAGGCGTCCTCGGTTTCGCCCGAGCGATGAGAAATAATGGCCGCGTACTTCGCCTTGCGCGCCATTTCCACCGCCTCGATGGTTTCCGTCACGCTGCCGATCTGATTCAGCTTGATTAGGATCGCGTTTCCAGCACCTTCAGAAATTCCGCGGGAGAAGATTTTCGGATTGGTGACAAAAATATCATCTCCAACGAGCTGCAACCGCCCGCCCAACTCTTTCGTCAGCAGTTTCCAGCCATCCCAATCGTCTTCCGCCAGCCCGTCTTCAATCGACACGATTGGATACTGGCGCACCCAATTTTTCCAGAATTCGATCATCTCTTCGGATGTGCGGGCCGACTTATCCGACTTTTTGAACACGTATTTCTTCGCAGTCCGGTCATAAAACTCGCTTGCTGCGGGATCGAGCGCGATGGCGATCTGCTCGCCAGGCTTATACCCCGCGGCTGTAATCGCCTCGAGTACGCGTTCGAGCGCTTCTTCATTGGATTTCAGGTTCGGCGCGAAACCGCCTTCGTCTCCGACGGCCGTCGAGTAGCCGTTCTTTTTCAGCACGGCTTTCAGATTGTGAAAGACTTCCACACCCCAGCGCAGCGCTTCGTGGAAGTTGGGCGCGCCGAGCGGCATCACCATGAATTCCTGCACATCGACGGAATTGTCCGCGTGCGCGCCGCCATTCAAGATGTTCATCATCGGGACCGGCAGAACGCCGCTTGGCGCCCCGGCGGAATGCCGCGCCAAATACTTGTAGAGAGGTTGTCCAGACGCTGCCGCTGCTGCGCGCGCAGCGGCCATAGATACCGCTAGAATCGCGTTGGCGCCGAATTTCGATTTGCTTGGGGTGCCGTCTGACCCGATCATCTTGCGATCGAGGGCGCGTTGGTCCGCGGCGTCCATGCCCTTCACAAGCTTGGCGATTTCGCCATTCACATGCGCTACCGCTTTCAGCACGCCTTTTCCGAGGTAGTGCGTTTTGTCGCCGTCACGCAGCTCGATCGCTTCGTTTTCTCCGGTGGACGCGCCCGAAGGTACCGCCGCGCGGCCAAGCGCGCCGTTCTCCAGCTTTACATCTGCCTCCACGGTTGGATTCCCCCGCGAATCGAGGATTTCTCTTCCGTGCACAGAGGCGATTTTCGTGGACATTTTTCCCCCTGGATTGTGGCGCAAGAACTGACCGGTGCGGCTCAGGCGCGGTTTCGTCACGAACAGCCGCGAACTTTGCGGCGCAGCGAACCGAGAAACTGAAGTGTACGGGAATCCTGCTATTCCGCCAAGGCGCTACTCAGGCTCCTCAATCATCGACTCCGGACGGACCACCACCGTCACGCCGTTTTCAGATACCGCGTAGCGTGCACGATCGGCTTCAGGGTCGTGGCCGATCACCGTGCCGGTAGGCAAATCCACGTGGCGATCGATAATCGCTCGATGGATCCGGCAGTGACGCCCGATGTTCACGTGGTTGAAGATGATTGAGTCCTCGACCTCCGCGTAGCTGTTCACCCGCACGTCGTATCCAAGGATCGAGCGCTCAACGCGGCCGCCTGAAATAATCGATCCGCCCGCCACCATCGAGTCAAGCGCCACGCCCATGCGGCCCGGGTCGGCGAAAACGAACTTTGCCGGCGGATATTGATGTTGCCAGGTGTAGATTGGCCAGCTCTTGTCGTACAAATTGAACACAGGGCTTACTGACACCAGGTCCATGTTCGCTTCGTGATAGGCATCTACGGTTCCCACGTCGCGCCAGTATGCGTACTCTTTCTTGTTTTCATCGCGGAAGTTGTAAGCGAATACGCG
>JASHWB010000029.1 GCA_030044295.1 Candidatus Acidiferrales bacterium | reverse complement strand
ACGAATACCTCTATTTCGTGGAAGACAATCCGAAAATTTCCGACGCCGCGTTTGACCGGCTGATGAATCGGCTGAAGGAGTTCGAGTCCCAGCATCCGGATCTCGTTACGCCAGATTCGCCGACGCAACGTGCGGGAGGAACTCCGCGCAAGGGATTTCAAGAAGTGCGGCACGCCACGCCGATGGTCAGCCTCGACAACGCCTTTTCCGTCGAGGCGCTGCGCGATTTCGACCGCCGCGTGCGCGAAACCACCGGCCGCGAAAAAGTTGATTACATCGCGGAGCATAAATTCGACGGCCTCAGCATGTCGCTGACTTACGAAGCTGGCCGGCTGGTTCGTGGCGTCACGCGTGGCGACGGAATCACGGGCGAAGACGTGACCGCGAACGTCAAAACCATCCGAACGATTCCGCTGGCCATCGATCCTGCGGCGCTGAAAAAGGCCGGATTGCGCGGTGACTTCGAAGTGCGCGGTGAAGCCATCATGACCCGCCAGGCGTTCGTGGAGATGAACAAGCAGCAGGAAGAGCAGGGCGGAAAAATTTTCGCCAATCCGCGGAACGCGGCCGCCGGATCGATCCGCGTGCTCGATCCCAGGATCACCGCGTCTCGCAAGCTGGATTTTTTCGCGTATTACCTGCTGGTGAACGGACGCGCGGCGAAGAAGCGCCTCTCGGAAGCGCTCGAGGCGCTGAAGGCTCTTCGTTTCAAAGCCAGTGACGATTGGAAGCTCTGCCATTCAATCGACGAAGTCGAGAAGTACGTCAACGCTTGGGAATCGAAGCGCGAAAAGTTGGCGTACGAAATCGACGGCATCGTGATCAAAGTAGATGAGATCGGATTGCAGAATGAGCTGGGATTTACGTCGAAAGCTCCGCGCTGGGCACTGGCGTACAAGTACCCCGCGCATCAGGAAACCACCGTTATTCGCGAGATTCAGGTAAGCGTTGGGCGCACGGGAGTGCTCACACCATTCGCCGTATTTGAACCGGTGCAGATCGGCGGAGTCACCGTCTCAAAATCCACCCTGCACAACATGGACGAGGTCGAGCGGCTTGGCGTGCACGCCGGCGATACGGTGCTCGTCGAGCGCGCCGGCGAAGTGATTCCGCACGTGCTGAAAGTGGTGAAGCACGGGACCGAGGAGAGGAAATTTCGCATGCCGGAGAAGTGTCCCGTATGCGGGACGCGCGTTCACCGGCGCGAAGGCGAAGTGGCGTACCGCTGCGTCAACGTGTCGTGCCCGGCGCGGCGGCGCGAGTCGATGCTACATTTCGCCGGCCGGCACGCCATGAATATCGACGGCCTGGGCGAGAAGATCGTCGATCAGCTGATCGAGGGAAATCTTGTGCGGGACTTCGCCGATCTCTACGAGCTGGATTTGGACGGGCTCTCTAATTTGGAGCGAATGGCTGAAAAATCGGCGCAAAACCTGTGGGATGAGATAAGCAAGAGCAAAAAGGCGGGCTTGGCGCGGCTGATTTATGCGATCGGAATCCCGTTCGTCGGCGAGCGCACCGCACAATTGCTGGCGGCGCATTTCGGCTCGATGGAGAAATTGCGCGACGCGACGGAGGAAGCCCTGCTGGAAGTGGAGGAGGTCGGACCGAAAATCGCCGAAGGCGTCCGCGAGTTTTTCTCCGAAAGCGCCAACCGCAAGCTAATCGACCATCTGCGCGCCGTCGGATTGGTGATGAAAGAAGAGCGCGCTGCGCCGAAGAGCACGAAGTTTGCGGGCATGACGTTCGTCTTCACCGGCACGCTGGCGCATCGTTCACGCGAGGAAGCCGAGGCGCTGGTCGCCTCGCATGGCGGCAAGCCCGGCTCGTCCGTCAGCAAAAAAACGAATTACGTCGTCGTGGGGACGGATCCCGGCTCGAAATACGACAAGGCCAAATCCCTCGGCGTGCCCATCCTCGACGAAGCCCAATTCGAAAAGCTGCTCGCATCAAAATAGGCTTCGGTTCAATACAGATACGCGGGAGTCTCCGTGCGAAAAATTCACTACTGCGTGGCGATGAGCCTCGATGGCTACATCGCCGGACCAAACGGCGAATACGATTGGATCATCGACGACCCAGAGATTGATATGGCCGCGGATTTCGCGCGCTTTGATGCCGCCCTTGTCGGACGAAAGACGTTTGAAATGATGGTCCGTGAGAATCGGACGGAAGTCCCCGGCCTGGACGTGATCGTCTTCTCTCGCACGCTGCGCCAGTCCGATTACCCAAATGTCACAATCGTCGCCGAGAAACAGAAGGAGATGATAGAGGCGTTGCGCAAGAAGCCGGGCAAAGAGATTTTAATTTGGGGCGGGGAGCTTTTTCGCAGCTTGCTCGAGGACGGTTTGGTTGGCATTCTCGATATCGGAGTCATCCCCGTACTGCTCGGTGGCGGCATTCCACTTCTTCCGACGCGCGCCGCGCAAAAGAGAATCGAGCTAATCAGCCATAAGATCTACAAGAGCGGAATCGTTGGGTTGCAATACGCCGTGAAATGACGCGCGCTATCGTGCGAGGCAGCGGTTCACTGCCGCGGTCGCTCAGTCGGGCGCATTGTGCCGTTCGATCGATTTTCTGCCACGGCGCTCAGCGGTTCTTTTCAATTTGCTTGAGCAGTCCTTTCACTACGCCGTTTGTGGCGCCGGCTGTCGCCTGGTTCGCGCTGCCGCCGAACGGAGTGAGCGCGCCTTTGAATGTTCCCTGTTCTGTCCAGCTCATAAGCTCGGCGCCGGTTTTCGCATCGTTCAACGTGAAACGCATTTTCAGCTTCGATTCGCCTGCGCCGAAGCCGTCCGTGAAATATCGTGTCGCGCGATTGCCTTTCGTGAACGACAGGATCGTCCCGCTCAGAATCACGCGGCGATCGGAGCTAGCCGCGTCGCGCGGTTCAGAGCTAGGCGCGCCATTCGCCACCGGCTGGATGGGGGAAATTCGCAGGTCCACGCGACCATCTGGAGAGGCCGAATTTCCGGACGCCGCTGGCGTTGCATCGATTACGCCATCGAATATGGCTTTGGCTTGAAGCTCGCGCACCGCGCGAGCATGGATCATCGATTCGAGCCCCTGGGGGGCGCTGCTGGTAGCGGCGCTTTTATCGATCGTGAAGGCGTTTACGACGATCACGTTGTATTCGGCCAATTTTTTGTCCGGTCGCGGACGCGCCGCCCGCGTAAACGTGCCCGAAACCGCCCCCGCAATAAAAACCAAACTGAACGCCAGAGCTCGCCGCATCGTTTTAGACTCCCGATAGATCCTGCATCCGTATGGATGCACGAAACCTCCTGTCCGTCCCGGACCGGGTCAGCCGGAATTTTCTTCATCGTGACACAAGCCGAACCGCTTGCCGGAAGTAAAAGGTGGTTTCGCTGTATAATTCAGTCAGCGGGTGAGCCGGGCGATCGCCGGCCCGCTCTGCGTTCTGGCTTGCCGGGACCCAGGGCGGCGGGAGGAAAGTCCGGACTCCGAAATGGTTGCGTGCGACGATGTGTTACGCCGCACGCGGCCAGGCAGGGCAACGCGCCTGGTAACGCCAGGGGGCCCGGTCCTTGAGGTTTTGCGGGCGCAAGCTCGCGCGCAGGGAACGCGGCCACGGACAGTGCCACAGAGAATAGACCGCCGGTGCGAGTGGCTTCGGTGACAGGCTCGCGGGAATACCAAGAGCCCGCCTCACATGGTCAAGCGTGCTTGGTAAGGGTGAAAAGGTGGGGTAAGAGCCCACCGCCCCGTCAGCAATGGCGGGGGCACGGAAAACCCCGCGTGGAGCAAGGCCAAATAGGAGGGGAGGGCTGGCCCGGCCCGTATGCTATCGCTCGCAAGAGCGGCGGCTGCGACCCTCGGGTAGGCTGCTGGAGTCCCGGAGCGATCCGGGACCTAGAGGAATGATCGCCGCGCCGTGTTGCGCGCCTCGATGCGAATCGAACGCGCGCCGCGCAGCGTCACAGAATCCGGCTTACAGGCTCACCCGCGAAATTTAGCTCGATTGCCCAAGGCTTCTGTTGCGATTCTTCAGGACCTGTACGTCTGCATACCCAGAAAGCAATCCCCAAAGGTACAGAGCGACGATCGCCGCAAAGCAGAACTTCGCCAGCAGCAGATAGCGATCGACCAATTGCGTGATCGACCATCCATACATCGTCGTCAGCAGGCTCGGATCCGAAAGGTTCACTCCTTCGATTTCACCAAACGGAAGATCGTCAATCGGTCCTGACCATGTCAGGAAGACCTGCATGAAGCTGATCGCTCCGACGAACATCACCCCCCAGCGCAATCCCCAGCCTTTGCGAATCGCGCTTCCGCGCGGAGCGTAGAACATTGCCATCAGAATCGTGCCCAGCACAAACGCGCCGGCATCCCCGCAAAAAACAA
>JASHWB010000341.1 GCA_030044295.1 Candidatus Acidiferrales bacterium | reverse complement strand
GAGCGCATCACCGGCTCCGCAGCGCCGCTCGCCGTGATTCCATCCACATCGACGCGATTCGATCCAATCATCCAATCCACGTGAATCAGGCTCGTGTTCGCGCCCTTGCCGGCGAGTTGCTCGGGCGTCAGGTTGTCGCCATTCTTCACGCAATTCGCGTACGCCTGTCCCATCGCAATATGGCACGCGGCGTTTTCGTCGAATAGCGTGTTCATGAAGAGCAATCCGCTCGACGCGATCGGCGACGAATGCGGCACCAGCGAAACCTCGCCCAGGCGGCGCGCGCCTTCGTCGGTTTCGATCATGCGCTGCAGGATCTGCTCGCCCTTCGACGCGTGCGCCTCCGCGATGCGGCCCGCTTCGAATCGCACCGAAATTCCTTCGATCAGCGTTCCTTGATAGGACAGCGGTTTCGTGGCCGCAACGCGCCCATCCACGCGATCCTTGTGAGGCGTCGTGAATACTTCTTCGGTGGGCATGTTCGGGATGCAGTAGACGCCGTTGCGCGCCGTCGTGCCGCCGCCGAGCCACAGATGATCGTCAGCCAGTCCAACGCGCAAATCGGTCCCGGGTCCGCGGAAATGCAACGTGGAATAACGCTTGGCGTTCAGGCGCTCGGCCCACGCGTGCAGCTTCGCGTCGTGCGCTTTCCACGCGGCCAGCGGATCGGCCTGATCCGCGCGCGACGCCGCAAAAATCGCGTCCCACAGGCGCGCGAAGGCCTCTTGCGGCGGAAGATTTGGAAACACAGCCGCGGCCCACGCGGGCGTGGCGCACGAAACGATGGTCCAGTTGATTTCGTGCCGCGAGATTAATTCGAGCGCCGGGCGATACGCCTTCGAAGTGGCGCGATTCGCGCGCGCCACCTTTTCGGGATCCTCATGCGAGAGCAGGGAAGGGTCGCCGCCCGCGATCGCCAGCCGTGCCGCGCCGCCGCGATACGCGCTGGCCATCGCTCCGTAGAGCCACGAGGGCGCCGCGTCGAAGCTCGCCTCCGAAGCGTTCCGGAATCGAATCAGCGCGGACTCTTCATCAGCGAAAATCGTCGTGACCAGAGACGCGCCCGCTTTGTACGCGTGCTCCGTGATGCGCCGCGCCAGGGGCACAGCGTCGAGCGTCGCGGTCATCAGCAGCTCTTGGCCCGCCTTGATTCCCAGGCCGGCGCGAACGGCCACTTCGGCCAATCGGTCGAGCTTCGTTTCAAATTCGGGAGTCTGCGCAAACGGGCCCTGAGCGGATGCAGTGGTTGCTGTCATGCGCTCATTATCACCCGGCCCGCCGTGCTTGACAACGCTCCGCTCCACCGAAAACGCGCAGTTTCTAAGCCTTTAGCGTCTCTCGCCCGTTGTTTGGCCTCTGCCTCGGCTTGCCGCATTCCACGCTCAGTAGTACGGGCTGACGAGATATGGATGCGGCAGCGTGATTTGCAACATGCGCCCGTAGTCGCCCATCTTGATCCGGTAGAGTTGGGCCGGCCCCACATTGCGCCACACCCAATCGGAGGTAGGCACCAAGCTCGACGCCGCAACCAAATCGCCGGAGTCGATTCCGTCGGCTCCGACATGAATTTGCGTGAGCGGCACTTCATAAATTCGCTTCCTCTTCACATCGATCAGCAGATAGCGGTGGCCGATCAGCACCAGCACCAGATTCGATAGCTTCTTGTCCGGCTTATCCGGTTTTCCGGCCTGATAAACGCCCCAGGTCAGCGGCGTCGTCTGATCGACCTTCACCTGCGCTTCGGTCACCGAGCTCCAATGGATGCTTTCCGATCCGCCGGCGCGGACGCAGCGCGGCGCGAACAGCAACATGGAAATTGCAGCGAACGCGAAGACACGTGGCAGCGACCACGCGGGTTGCGAGGCATGGCTGAAGATGCGCGAGCCAGCGCGAGAGTTCACGGTGCAATCAGAATACATCAGCCGAGTTGGAATTGTGGCGGGAGCTACGAGGATTTGACCTCCGCGAGCGATTTATCAAGGATGCGGATGGATTCGTCCACGTCGGCCTTGGAGATATTCAGCGGCGGAGCCAGGCGAATCACGTTGCTGTAGAGTCCGCCCTTGCCGATCAGCAAACCGTTCGCGCGGGCGCGCTCCATCAGTTCGTTTGTCTCGGTGGGCGCGGGTTCTTTGGTTTGGCGGTCGCGAACGAGCTCCAGCCCCTGCATCAGGCCCATGCCGCGCACGTCGCCGATCAGCGGAAATTTCTCGCGCAACTGTTCGAGGCGTTTCCGGAAATAGCTTCCGACTACGTGGCAGTTTTCGAGCAGGTTTTCTTCCTCGATCACGTCGATCACGGCGCGCGCGGCCACGGACGTGACCGGATTCCCGCCGAACGTCGAAATCGTCAGCCCCTGAAATTTACCGGCAAGCTCAGCCGTGGTAATCGTCGCGCCCACGGGTACGCCGTTAGCCATGCTCTTCGCGCAGGTGATCACGTCCGGCATCACTTCCCATTGCTCGATGCCGAACCATTTGCGTCCCGTGCGGCCAAAACCGGTCTGCACTTCATCGGAAATGAATAGCCCGCCGTAATTTTTCACGATGCGGAAAACGATCTTGAAATATTCCGGCGGCGGAGTGATGAAGCCGCCGACGCCTTGAATGGGTTCAGCGATGAACGCGGCGATCGAGCCGCTAGTCGCGGTTTGGATCACGTTTTCCACGTCGTTCGCGCACGCCACGCCGCACTCGGGATATTTCAGGCCGAGAGGGCAGCGGTAGCAGTAGGGATTCAGCGCGTGCGCCACGCCGACGCTGATCACGCCCGCTTTGCGCCACGGAGCCTGTCCCGTAACGCCTTTGGCCAGCGCCGACCCTCCCGAATAAGCGTGCCGCAGAGCGACCACGTCGTAGCTTGGCCCCGCCATGCGCGCCAGCAGAATGGCCGCTTCGTTTGCTTCCGTGCCGGAATTGGTGAAAAAGCTTTTCTGCAGCTTGCCGGGAGTGATCTGCGCCAGCTTTTCGGCGAGATCAACGATGGCTTCGTTCGGATACAGCGTTGACGTGTGCTGCAGCTTATCTGCCTGCGCTTTGATTTTCGACGTCACTTTCGGATTGCAGTGGCCGACGCCGATGGTCAGAATGCCGCCGAAAAAATCCAGGTATTGCTTGCCCTCCACGTCCCAGACGTATTGCATCGACGCGCGCTCGGCCACCAGCGGCTCGCGATAAAAGTTGGCCACCGCCGGCCAGAGGTATTCGCGGTGCTTGTGGATTACCTCTTCGCTGCGGCTGGTGGTTGCTCTTGGCTGCGTCATCGGTGCGGTTCCTGGCTGCGCT
>JASHWB010000340.1 GCA_030044295.1 Candidatus Acidiferrales bacterium | reverse complement strand
GACAAGTGGGCGTAGCCGAATAGAAGCGCCGTGACAGAAGGGTTGTGGCGTGATCCAACTGCGTTCTAGCCGAATTCTCGAGCGGGCCGTCCGAACTTGAGTCACGGTCGGCGGACGGCCCGCTAACGAGCCTTCATAATTCCCGGTACGTAGCCGAATTACAAATTGATATTGATACTCAGCACGTCCGCCACGTGCCAGCCGCTGTCCACTTCGCAGACGCGCCCGCCAATCACAACGTAGCGATATCCACGCGGCGGCGGCCCGAGGCGGCGAAGCAGGTCAGCCGGAACCGGATGGACTCGCTTTCGCATATCTGAGCTGAGCACAATACCGGCCCGAATGTTCTCATCTTCCGGACGCCTGTCCTGCGCGCGGAATCCGGCCGGAGGGTGCCCTTTGTGCTGACCACTCCAATCCTGTGCTGCCTTACGGTCCTGATCGCTGAAATGGCGCGCCTGCTGGTGACTTCCATGCTCCTGCGCCATCGCGATTGCGCGATTTGAGGCTCCCGCGAAAAGCAGCAGAGCTGCGGCGAGTAGAATCCAACGGAACGATCTCATCTGATGTCCCCTTTCATCGGGAATGGACCTCTTGGGCTGGGTTTACGGCGTCAATGGATTATATACGCAAGTTTCTCGCCCGCTCCCGCGAATGTCGGACGTGTTCCACGCAAACACGGAGAGCTAGCTGGCCCGCTTGCGCCGCGCTTGTGGAATCGCCTCGCTCTTCATCTTGCCTTTACCCTTCAAGTTGAGCGCCACGGCGGCGCGAATGAGTTCTTTCAACGCCGCTCCATCGATCTCCTCGCCTTCGTGGATGTCGATGGCGCGCCTCACATTTCCATCGAGGCTGGAATTGAACAGTCGGGCAGGGTCCTTCAACGCAGCTCCTTTGGCAAACGTCATCTTCACCACGTTCTTGTACGTCTCTCCCGTGCAGACAATTCCGCCGTGAGAAAACACAGGCGTTCCTGGATTTGTCGCCTTCGCCCACTTCCACTCCTCGACGATCTCGGGGTCTGCCTCGTGGATAATCTCACGCACCTGCGCTAGTGTCTTCCCGCGCCAGTCACCCAGTTCTTTGATTTTCGCGTCGATTGACGCCGATGCAGACTTCACCGGAACGCCTCTCTTCATGTACGCTCCTCCCACGCAAGGCTCAGGGACAGCTCAGACCCTCAGCGATCCGCGGAAACCTCTACCCTGATAGAAACACGGCGCGGTGTTTGGGCAGATGAAAACGCGGCCGAAGCGCCGATGGGCAAAAACGGCGCCGCCGAGTTTTCTGATTTCAGAAGGCGTTTTCAGCCAGCTCTGTGTTTTCGTGTCGAACTCTCCAACTTTCTGCAGCCCCTGATATTCTTCCTCGGCTAGGATCTCGATGCCCATTGCGGCTGCCATATCGATCGCGCTGCCTGGATGCAGCCCTTCCTTCTGCCTCTTCTTTTGCCCTTCGCCGTCGTAACAAACATTTCTGCGGCCTTTCGGACTTTCCGTCGAACAGTCGTAGAAAATGCATTCGCCGCTCTCTTTATCCTGTCCAACCACATCCGGTTCACCGCCCGTTTTTTCCATTTCATTGAGCGACCACAGTTTCGGGGCGTTTGCTTCCAGCTTTGCCTCTACTTTCGCCCATTCAACGCCGCCATGGCGATCCATGTTTTTCTCAAAACGGGCTTTCAATACTCTGAGCAGTTCTCTGCGTTGCCCTGCGGGCAGGTCTTTCTTACGACTAGGAGGCGCTTGGCGCATTGTTCTTCGATTTTCCTCGTTCACGATTTGTGAGCCGGTTTAGGCGGGTAGCTGAGAGTCTCAACGCCGAATTGTTTTGCGTACTCCGCGTTCAATCGCCGCCAGCCTTCGAATTTCATCGTCTCGCCGCCAGCGATACGGCCGATGGGCTCGCCGGCGAGCAGCCGGTCTAGAACGTCGAACGCAATGTGCCAGCCCGCCGCGCCCCACGAAACGAAGCGCCGATCGATGTTCGTCCAGAGCGTCAGGCGCGTGCCGCCATCCATGGCTTCGAGTTCCCACCGGGTATCGCCGTATTCCAGCACCTTGGGACCATCGGCTCGCGTCACTCTTGTTTCGATGGTTTGCTGTGTTCCCACCCAGGTGATCTTCACCGTTCCAATCTTGCCCATGTTCTCATCCACGTCAAACGGCGCCCACTCGCGCAGTTGCGCCGGGTCCGTCAGCGCCTGCCAGACTTTTTCCGGCGAGTGCCGCAGTTCTCTCACCAGAATGAGCGTCCACTTCTCTCCGTCCTTTCGCACCTGCGCCCCGTTGGCCGGACCGGGTACGTACCGCTCGCCAGCGGTCATTTATCTCGATCCGCCCTGCCAGCGCATCAGCTGCGTCACCTGAATGCGATTGCCGCAGGTGTCGTTCAGCATAGCGATCTTCGATGCCGTCACGTCCGTTGGTGGCATGGTGAATTCGGCTCCGCGCGCTTTTGTACGCTCGTAATCGGCCTGCACGTCTTCCGTAAAGAACATCGCCGCTGGCTGACCCTGCTGAAACAGGGCCTGCTGATACGCTTTGGCCGCCGGGTTGTTGTTGAGCGCCAGTTGCAGTTCCGTCCCTTCCGGATCCTCGGCTGACGCTACTGTGAGCCAGCGGAAGGGTCCCTGGCTGAAGTCGGCCTTCTTCACAAAGCCCATTACTTCGGTATAGAAGCGCAGCGCTTTCTCTTGGTCATCTACGTACACGCTAGTCAGTTTGATCTTCATCGCTCCCTCGCATCGTCAGATTCGCGGGCGGTGCCGCATCGCTACGCTTTCCTTTTCCGTCGTTTTGTCTTTTCCCCTCGTTTCGGTTCGTGCATGCGGTCGAGGTGGCGTTCCAGCGCGTCTACATGGGCGGACCAGAACTGGCGGAACTGATCGAGCCACTCTTCCACCTCCTGGAATCTTTCGGGTCGCAGCCGGTAAAGGCGCCGCTGCGCGTCCACCGTCGATTCCACGAAGCCCGCCTCGCGCAGCACTCGCAGGTGCTTGGATACACTCGGCTGCGGCATGCGCAGCAGCCGCTCGATCTCCCCGACCGACTGTTCCGACGCAACTAATAGGCTCAAGATCGCCCGTCGGTTCGGCTCCGCAATCACCTGGAACGCAGATTCCATCGCTTCTATATACTCCCCATGGAATATACGTGTCAAGGAATCTAAAGTTGCGGGGATCCAGGCAACTTCACTCGGCTTGCGAGGAACCTGCATGAAATGCCCGGCCTCTTGATTCTAAAAGTGTTTTTTTACACTGAATTGACTTGACTTCTTGTCGTACAGAGGTATTTTCAGCCGATCTTAAGATCGTTTCTGGCTTCTTCGTCCCCGGCGTCCTACCTGTTAGACGGCCCAACGGAAACATAGAAGTTAACAAGGAGCCGCACATGAAACGGATCTTAAAGCTAATCGCTGTGTTTGTCTTAGCTTTGACCCTCCCGTCCCTGATGCCTGCGCAGGATACCGATCCCCGAGTCGGCACGTGGAAGCTGAATCTTGCGAAGTCCAGATTTGCTGGCCGGCCGGCGCCAAAGATTGAAACGCGAACAGTCGAAGCTCAAGGCACGGGCTATAAAATTACCTACGACGGAGTCGCCGCAGATGGAAGCCGGATCGCATTCACCTTCACGACGAACTTCGACGGTAAGCCCGTCCCGTTTGTTGGTACCGGGGTCGCGGGTGGAGCAGATACGGTTACCGTCAAACGGATTGACTCATACACGGAGACAAGCACAACCACGAAACAGGGCAAAGTGGTTTCCCGGGTGCGCGTGGTAGTTTCCAGGAATGGGAAGGTCGCAACTCAAACCAGAAGAGAAACGGATGCAAACGGCCGAACGACGGTTACCGAGATACTGGTGTGGGATAAGCAGTAAGCGCAGTTTCGAACTGGCGGCGTCCGAGCCGCCAGGCGAAATCCCGAGCGTCGCGAGGGACCTGCTCGGCCCGCATTTCACATGTCCTGAACCATCTTAGCTAGAAGTGGCTTGGTAGCGCTAACGGGAATCGAACCCGTATTTCGGCCTTGAAAGGGCCGCGTGCTAACCGTTGCACCATAGCGCCACTGCGCAGAACTTCCGCTTCGGTGTCTCGATTATCCGGGAAAGCCGCAAGATTGACAAGCAACACACCCGCGCCGTGGTTCGCGCTCGCGAAGAAGCTCGCGGGCTCACACGTCATCGTAGTGGCCGATGCCGAACTCGTTTGTGCAGCGTCGGGCTTTACGCCCGACAGGCGGGCTGGCATCCCAGTGCCCCGCGCTCGTGACGCAGTACCCGCATATTCGGCCAATGCAACGCTTAGTTCTTCCAAATATATTGCCGTCATGCTACCATGGGTCGTTTTTGCGGAAGGCAGTGAAGCCGTTGGGGCCCGGCAGGTGGGCTAGGGAAGAGAAACCGCTGAGGCGGATCGAGAACATGGGGAGGCGGTCAAGCTAGCGAAAAAAACCATGGCACAAGGAACTCGGAAGCCAAACGTCGTGTCTTCCCCCGCTGGTTTCTTCGCTATATCTTCGCTATATCTTCGCTTTACACTCACGTCAAAGGGCGGAACAGCCAATCGACCTTCACCGCATGTAAATCGTTGAAAATAAAGGCTCGGTCGGTACCAAGGGCGGAACGTCCCGGTGCATCACGAATCCCGCTAATTTCTCCCGCCGCGCGCAGCCTCCCA
>JASHWB010000339.1 GCA_030044295.1 Candidatus Acidiferrales bacterium | reverse complement strand
CCGCGCGCCTTGGCCAACTCCCGCATGGCCGCCACCGTCACGTTTCACCAGGACGGGTTCGCTGGGCAAAAGGCTACGCTTTCGGTGCGCGACGGCGACAAGCTACTAGCGTCGCGTGACGTGGCGCTGGCGGGCAACGGCAAATCGCAGTCCGAAACCCTGCTGTTGAATGCGGGCGACGCGGGCGCCAAGGCGCTCACCTTCTCGATCGCACCGCTCCCCGGCGAGGCAAATACCGCAAACAACGAGCTTACTCGCCTGGTAAATGTGCAGGCCGATAAGCGCCGCATTCTATACGTGGAAGGCGAGCCTCGCTGGGAATACAAGTTCATCCGCCGCGCCGAAACGGACGATCCCATCGTCGAAATCGCGTCGATGCTGCGTACGACTGAAAATAAGATTTACCGTCAGGGCATCGAAAACCCGCAGGAACTCGCCGACGGCTTCCCCACCGACGCCAAAGATCTTTTCCAATATCAGGGACTGATTATCGGATCGGTCGAGGCTGGATATTTCACTCCCGCGCAGCAGGATCTGATTCGTCAATTCGTCGACCGCCGCGGTGGCGGGCTCCTGATGCTCGCGGGACGATTCGCGCTCGCCGACGGCGGATGGGCCGGTTCGCCCGTCGCTCAGGCGCTGCCCGTGGCGCTTCCAGACCACAACAAGACGTTTCACCGCCTCCCCGCCACAGTCGAACTGACAGCTGCCGGTAAGGACAGCCTGATCTGCCGCCTGACGGATGATCCAAACGAAAACGCCGAGCGATGGAAAAAGCTTCCGTACCTGATGGACTATCAAGAAGCCGGCAATCCCAAACCCGGCGCCGTCGTGCTGGCCAATTTGAAAGCCGATGGCCGCGAGTTGCCGCTGCTGATCACGCAGAATTACGGGCTTGGCCGCGTGGCTGTAATGGCCACTTCCGGTACGTGGCGCTGGCAGATGGGCCTTCCCGCAGGCGACTCCACACACGCTATGTTCTGGCAGCAGATGCTTCGCTGGCTGGTCGCCGATACGCCGGGCCATGTGGTGGCGACAGTTCCCAGCCAGATGCTTTTCGACGACGGGCGCACCAAAATCACCGTGCAAGTACGTGACATCGATTACCTGCCAGCCACAGACGCGAGCGTGCAAGCCCACATCACAGGGCCGGATGGAGCGGCCGTCACGGTGGACATGACGCCCGTGCCTGATTCGCCGGGCTCGTTCCAAGCCGATTGGAATGCCGAAAAACCGGGTTCGTACATGGCCGAGGTCGTCGCCCAGCGTGGCGGACAGGACATCGGACGCGACGACATCACCTTCCAGCGCATGGATGGCGTCGCCGAGAATTTTCACACCGCGCAAAACAGGCCCTTACTCGAGCAACTCGCCGCGGAAACCGGCGGAAGCTACTGGCGCCCGCAAAATCTTTCGAAGCTGGCGAGCCAGATTCCTTATTCCGAAGCCGGGATTACAGTGCGCAACACCAAATCGCTCTGGAACATGCCGGCCGTTTTCTTCGCCGTATTGCTGTTGCTTTTCTGCGAGTGGATTCTGCGCAGGGCGTGGGGCGTGGTATGAAATTCGCCCGATGGCGCCTCGCCGCGGTGTTGATAGGCGCGCTGCTCGTTGCACTCCCTGTGCGCGCCGGAATTTACTACGTCACAGTCGCGGGACTTAGCGGCGAACCCGATTACGAGCAGGAATTCACCCAGCTCGCGAGCGACCTCGATAAGCTACTGAAATCCACCGGCCCCGACGCGCACGTTTACACGCTCACCGACGCGACGCGCACGCAGCTCACGCAAACTCTGGTGCGTGTGGCAAGCGAGGCAAAACCGGACGACGATTTCGTCCTGATCCTGATCGGCCACGGCACTTTCGACGGCTATCAATATAAGTTCAACCTCGTCGGCCCGGACATCACCGCGCAAGACCTTGCCAGGCTCTGCGATCAAATCCCCTCAAAGCGCCAGATGGTCGTCAACACCACCGAGTCTAGCGGCGGCTCGGTGATGACGCTGGAGCGCCGCGGACGCGCCGTGATCGCCGCCACCAAAGACGGCAACGAGAAAAACGCCACCGTGTTCGCCCGCTATTTCGTCCAGGCGCTTCACGATCCGCAGGCCGATCTCGACAAAAACAACGCCATCTCCGCTATGGAAGCTTTCCAATACGCGCAGCGGCACACTGCGGACTTTTACGATTCTCAAAAGCGCCTGGCCACCGAACATGCCGTCTTTGAAGATACGGGCGACCACGATCCCACACGTACACCGGAAACCGATACGGGCGAAGGCCTGTTCCTCTCGAACTTCACGTTGATTCGCATCGGCGCCGAGCAACGAGCCTACAACGATCCCGCGAAACGCGCTCTGCTGGCCCAGAAAGAAGATTTAGAGCGCAAGATCGACACGCTGAAGTACCACAAAGCGGCCATGTCTCAGGACGACTACAAAGAGCAGCTCACTCAGGCGCTCCTCGAACTCGCCAAGGTGCAGGAGCAGCTCAACAAATGAAGCGCGCGCTCGCATTCGCGGCTCTCTGCATAGCGCTCCCGTTGTCTGTCGCCATAGCTGCGCACGCCACGACTCCTGACGAATGCGCCAAGCTCCGCCTGCACGGCCAGTCGGCGCAAGCGCAAAGCTGCTACGATTCGCTCGCGCGCAGTTCCAGTCCGTATCTGCGCGCCGAAGGCGATTGGGGCCTGCGCGACTACGACCAGGCGAACAACGAATTCCGCGCAGCCGTGGCGCAAAACGATTCGAGCGCCGTCTACCGCGTGCGCTGGGGCATGCTGCTCCACGAGCGCTTCAACAATACCGACGCGGAGCAGCTCTTCAAGGAAGCGCTGCAGCGCGACCCCAAAGACGCGCAGGCCTATCTTGGCCTCGCGCTCGTCAGTGCCGACGGATTTGACAGCAAAGCCGTTGAATGGACCGCCAAAGCCCTCGAACTCGACCCGAAACTCGTCGCCGCGCATGAGCTGGCCGCCAATCTCGCTCTCGAAGATTCCGATCCGGCCGACGCCGTCCAGCAAGCCGACGCAGCGATCCATCTCGCGCCCGACGCTCTCGACGCCATGGCCATTCACGCTGCCGTCGAAATCCTGGCCGACCGCTCGCCCGATGCATGGCTCGCGAAAATCATCGCCGTCAATCCGCATTACGGCCAGGCGTACGCAATCGTCGCTCATCACCTGGTCCTGAATTACCGCTACGACGACGCCATCGCGTACTACCGCAAAGCGATCGCAGCCGACCCGCAGCTCTGGTCCGCTCGTTCCGAACTCGGCGTCAATCTGATGCGCCTTGCCGAAGACGACGAAGCCCAGAAGCAATTGGTGATCTGCTACGACAATGGCTATCGCGACGCCGCCACCGTCAACAGCCTGCGTCTGCTCGATAGCGAAAAAAATTACGATGTTTTTCACGACGGCGACGCCATCCTGAAGCTCAACAAAAGCGAAGCCGATCTGCTGCGTCCCTATTTCGACGAAATCATTCAGCGCGCCATGGCCACGTACAACAAGAAATATGAAATGGCGCTGCCCGGCCCGGTCCAGGTCGAAGCGTATTCTGATCATGAAGATTTCGCCGTTCGCACGCTGGGCATGCCCGGACTTGGCGCGCTCGGCGTCACCTTCGGTCTCGTCGTCGTGATGGATAGCCCCTCGGCACGCAAGCCGGGCGATTTCAACTGGGCCAGCACGCTGTGGCACGAAATGAGCCATGTCTACATCCTTACGGCCACCAATCACCGCGTTCCGCGGTGGTTCACCGAGGGCCTTGCCGTTCACGAGGAGACGCAAGCTGATCCCGAATGGGGCGACCCGATCACGCCCGATATCGTCGTCGCGCTGCGCGACAAAAAACTGCTGCCGGTCACCCAGCTCGACCGCGGCTTCGTGCGCCCCGACTACGATGCGCAAGTCGTCGTCTCCTACTATCAAGCCGGGCGCATCTGCGACTACATCCAAAACCGCTGGGGAAACCAGAAGCTGCTCGACATGGTCCACTCCTTCGCGCACCGAACAACTACAGCCGACGCGATCCAGCAGAATCTCGGCATGAGCGCGGAAGAGTTCGACAAGGAATTTCAGGCCTGGCTGTACCAAGACCTCGGCTCGGTGCCGCAGAATTTTGACAAATGGCACGACGCGCTAAAACAATTAGCGGCCGACGCGGAGGCTCATAACTACGACGCGGTGCTGAAAGAAGGCCCGGAGGTCGTGCAGCTATACCCGCAATATATATATGACGCGAATGCCTACGAATTCATCGCCGAAGCGGACGTTGCCAAGGGCAACAAAACCGCCGCAGCCGCGGAATTGACCGATTACGAGCGCCAGGGCGGCCGCGATCCCGATACACTGAAAGAACTCGCCAGCCTCGAACAGGATTTGAGCCAGCCGCAAAAGGCCGCCGCCACGCTGAATCGCATCAACTGGATTTATCCGCTCGACGCGGAGGTCCACCGTCGGCTCGGCGCGCTCTGGCTTGCGCAGCACAATTACGCTGGCGCGGTCCGCGAGTTCAATGCGGTCGTAGACATGAATCCGCTCGACAAGGCCTCCGCAGAATACGATCTGGCGGAGGCTTACTACGACTCCGGCCAGCGCGACAAAGCCGAAAATTGCGTTCTCGCTTCGCTCGAGGCCGCGCCGGACTATCAGCCCGCGCAAAAGTTGCTCTTGCAGCTCCACGGTTCCCAATAGAGGAGAGAGAATCGATGGCCACTACCGCCGAAACGAATCTGAATTCCGCAGATCTTCAAAAGCGCGTCGATCGCTTTCATGCCGCCCGCGAAAACATCCTGGCACAGGTTCGTAACGTCATCGTCGGCCAGGACGAAGTGCTCGACCAGGTTCTCACCGCGCTGTTTGTCGGCGGGCATTGTCTGATCACCGGCCTGCCCGGCACGGCCAAGACGCTCATGGTCCGCACCATCGCGCAAACGCTGGGCCTCATCTTCAAGCGCATTCAGTTCACGCCGGACCTGATGCCGTCGGACATCACCGGTACGGACATCATCGAGGAAGATCCCACCACCGGCCACCGCCGCTGGACGTTCGTCCAAGGCCCCATCTTCGCCAACATTCTTCTTGCTGACGAAGTGAACCGCACTCCGCCCAAAACGCAGTCGGCGCTGCTCGAAGCGATGCAGGAACTTTCCTGCACGGTTCGCGGCAACAATTACATTTTGCCGTCGCCGTTCTTCGTTCTCGCCACGCAGAACCCGATCGAGCTCGAAGGCACCTATCCGCTGCCCGAAGCGCAGCTCGACCGGTTCCTGTTCAATATTGTCCTGGACTACTTAAGCGCCGCGGATGAAATAAAAGTCGTCGATCTCACCACAACCACGCGCGTGGCCCAGGTTTCGGCCGTCACGTCTGCTGCGGAAATTCTCGATTTCCAGCAGCTCGTGCGCATGGTGCCCATCGCGGAATCG
>JASHWB010000338.1 GCA_030044295.1 Candidatus Acidiferrales bacterium | reverse complement strand
GTCTGATACTGGAACAGGTCGACGGTGTGGCAGGCGTGATGCCATAGCAGATGATCCGTCCAACTGCGCGGTTTGCCCGCCGCGTTCATGTTGGTGCGGCGGAAGAAGTAGGTCTGCACATTCATCTGGAGGACTTTTAGTTCACCGGTCTTGATGCGCTTATGAACCCATTGATGGCTGGGATTGAAGCGCCGCGTGTGGCCGCCCATGCAGACGAGGCCAGTTTCCTTCTGCACTTTCACCAAGCGTTCGGCATCCGCTAGTGTGTCTGCGATGGGAATTTCGATGTGGACGTGCTTGCCGGCACGCATGCACTGCTCGCCCTGTTTTGCGTGAATGGGCGTGGGCGTCGCCAGGATCATCGCTTCCAGCCCCGGCTGCTTCAAGCTTTCCGCGAGATCGGTAGTCCAATGAGGAATGTTGTACTTCTTCGCGACGTCCGCCGTGGACTCGGGATTGCCGCCCGCGAGCGTGATCACTTCGGTGCCAGGAATGTTCTTAAGGGCGTCCAGATGCTTTTGACCGAACGCACCTTGCCCCGCGACTCCGACCTTCATACGCTACCCCCTGCTTCAGGAAATTGATCAGCCAGCTTTCTTCTCAAGTTCGGCCTTAGACGCGCGCAGTTTGCGCAACTCCGCGTGCATGCGGATCACGGCCATCCACATGCCGAGCGGGTGCGCTCCGGCTTCGACCAGCGGATGAATCTGTCCATCGCGAAACTTTTCGATGTCGTCATCCTGCAGAGTCTCGAGGACCTTTGCCTCTTCCGGGGTGAATCCGTACTGTTTGGCGACGCCCGGAAGATCATGAATCAGGCGCAGGCGCAATTCGCGGCTGAAGCGGCTGTCGTAGAGAACCTTGTTCAGTTTATAAGCCGAAGGCGATGGATGCTTGTAGAATTCGAAACCGCCTTTAAACTGGTAATGGTCTGGAGCCGAAGCGCCTTCCTTCGACGGGCCGATTCCCTTAAGCGGAAGGAAGCGCACGACGGCGTGGCCATGGTGCCAGGTTGGCTGGTAGGTGACCAGCTCGCCCTTCAGGTTACCGATGACACCGAACATGATCATCCACGAAAGCATCTCGGTGTTGCCGACTTCGTCGAGCTGCTCGTTGGTGAGATTGATGAGCGAATCGAGGTTGCCCTTCTCGATCTGCTTAATCGCCCAGTAGTCGAAGTCGAAATCCGGCTTCGGATATTTCCACGTTCCGGGGAAATGAGACATTCCGCCGCTGGCGACGATGGCGACGTTTTCGGGGCGGCTGGCGATGATTTTCCCGATGGCGCGGCCGAGTTCCGCGCAGCGCTGCGCCGTCGGCAAGGGCGGAAGATAGGCGTTCACGAAGATCGGAACCACCGGAATTGGCCGCTTCTCGATCACCCACTCGTAAACGGCGGCGAACGCGTGGCCGAGCACGGCGTCCTGCGAGTAGCCGAGGTCAAAGCCGGCTTTCATCAGCTTGTCGAGCAGATCTTCGGCCAGGCCTTGATGGATCGGAAGCTCGTACTTGCGGCCGGCAAATTCGGCGTGGGAATACTCGCCGGAGAGGATGGCGAAAGTGGGGACGGAGGTAAGGAAAAACGTCTCCAGGTGGTCGCTGCCGATGACGATGATGGCATCGGGCTTGGCCGCCTCCACATCCTTACCGATCAGCCGCATGGCCTCGATATCGGCGTCGAGCTGCTTCGGATCCTCGCTGGGCGGCCGGTCGAAGAGCTGCGGTGCGTGAACGGTCGCCATCGCTGCAACAATCTTTCCCATGGCTGGTTACCCCTTTTCCGTGCGGTCGGAGCGCGTTGGAAGGCTGTTTTAGCCTTTGACACCCTGGCCTAACAATGGCATTGGCCGGCTCGAATCCGCTGCAGAAGATTGTTGCGGAAACGGGCGGATTCCGTCAAGAGGCAGTCGGACATTCACCGCGTGACGCCCCATCTGAAGCGAAAGCGGTGGCAAGCCATCGCACTCCACAGAAGAGCCTACACAATCAACTGGTCAGGACGAGCGCAAGGGCGAAATGTGGCGCAGCACAGGTCGCCTGCCGGGCATAAAGCCCGGCGCTACACGAGGAGCAAATTCGCCACAAGAGTTCAGCTGCCTTCCGAATGCGGGTGCACCTAGGTGGTAAGCGGGTCGGGCTTCTTGGTGTCGATCTCGAGGTCCTTGACGGCTTTCTGGACCAGCGAGGCTTCGATTTTTCCTTCGCGCAAAAGCTCGTGCAGAGTCGCTAGCGCGATGAAGCGCGCGTCCACTTCGAAGAAGTTGCGGAGAGACGCGCGGCTTTCGCTGCGTCCGAAGCCGTCGGTGCCGAGCGAGGCGATTCCGCGCGGCGTCCACTTGCTGATGAGGTTTGGCAGCGCCTTCAGGTAATCGCTCGCGGCGACGAACACTCCGGGCGCGCCGCCGAGGCACGCCGCGACATACGGAACACGCGGCTTTTCGGCCGGATGCAGCATGTTCCAACGCTCCGTCTCGATTCCGTCGGTGTAAAGCTGCTTGTAA
>JASHWB010000337.1 GCA_030044295.1 Candidatus Acidiferrales bacterium | reverse complement strand
CGGATACCCACAGCGGCGGTGGTGCTGCAAGCCGTGGTATTTGGTTTCGGGCACCTATACCAAGGATGGCGTAATGCCGCGACGATCGCCGTGTACGGCGCGATGTTCGGAATACTCGCGCTTATGCGCAAGAGCCTCCGCCCTGGAATGATTCAGCATGCCATGCAGGATTCAGTGGCCGGCATTCTTGGCAGCCTGCTCGCCCGGCATGGATACTTGTGAACGCAAACATTACCCGGTCCGGCATTCCATTCGCGTTTGAAGCGAGCAAATGTCTATTTTGTACGGTGGCTGCGCGCATTTGCGATTCGCCGCTCGAAATTTGAGCTATATTGTAGATAGACGGCATAAAGGTCGATGACTTCGTTCGGCGGGCATTAGAAAGGTTTGGGCAAATATGGTAACGCGTGCTGACGTGCGTCCTGCGGAGCTCGATGAGCTCGAGGAAATTTGGGAATGGCTCGAGTCATTCGACGCGCTTGTGGACCGTGCTGGGACGGACCAGGCGGCGCGCATTCTTCGTGAAATTAGGGACCGCGCGGCCGAGCGTGGGGTCCCCATGCCGTTTACCGCGAACACTCCCTACGTCAACACAATTCATCACAACGATCAGGCCGCGTTCCCGGGGGATCAGGAGTTGGAGCGCAAGGTCAAAAGCCTCGTCCGCTGGAATGCGCTTGCCATGGTGGTTCGCGCCAATCGCCTGGAACACAATATCGGCGGCCACCTTTCCACGTACGGCTCGATCGCCACTCTTTTCGAGGTTGGATTCAACCATTTCTTCCGCGGCCGCACGGATCAGTTCGAGGGCGACTTCGTTTATTTGCAAGGGCACGCCGCTCCCGGCGTCTATGCGCGCGCCTTTCTCGAGGGACGCCTGTCGGCCCAGCAACTCGAAAATTTCCGCCGCGAACTGAAGCCCGGCGGCGGCCTGTCATCGTATCCCCATCCTTGGCTCATGCCGGAGTTTTGGGAATTTCCCACCGTTTCGATGGGCCTCGGCCCGATCATGGCGATTTACCAGGCGCGCTTTCAGCGCTATCTGGAAAATCGCGGACTCAAGTCCGCCTCGGACGCGAAAGTGTGGGCGTTCGTGGGCGACGGAGAGACCGACGAGCCGGAAACGCTCGGTGCGATCACACTCGCCTCGCGCGAAAAGCTCGACAACCTGGTTTTCGTCATCAACTGCAACTTGCAGCGGCTGGACGGGCCCGTGCGTGGCAACGGCCACGTAATCCAGGAACTCGAAGCGGCGTTCCGGGGTGCGGGATGGAACGTCATTAAGTGCATTTGGGGCTCGGACTGGGACCCGCTCTTTGACCGCGATACCGAAGGCCTCCTGGCGAAGCGGCTCGGCGAAATCGTTGATGGCGAATACCAAAAGTTTGTAGTCGAATCGGGTGCGTATATTCGCCAGCACGTTTTCGGCTCCGATCCACGACTGCTCAAGATGGTCGAGGACTACACCGACGAGCAGCTCCATAAGATGCGTCAAGGCGGGCACGACCCGAAGAAGGTCTACGCCGCGTACAAAGCTGCCGTCGAGAATACCGGCTCGCCCACAGTGATCCTGGCGCGGACGATCAAGGGCTACGGCCTCGGCGAAGCCGTGGAAGGCCGTAACGTAACGCATCAGCAGAAGAAGCTTGATGAAGACGCTCTTCGCCACTTCGGCGAGCGCTTCGGACTCAAGATTCGCGAAGACCAAATCGAGGAAGTTTCGTTTTATCGCCCGCCCGAAAATAGCCCCGAAATTCAGTACCTTCAGCAGTGTCGCAAAAGTCTTGGAGGTTACGTGCCGCAGCGCCGCGTGCGCGCCCAGGCCTTGGTCGGCGAGCGCAGCGAGTTATTCGCTGAATTTCTCACCGGCAGCGAAGGGCGCGAGGTCTCCACAACCATGGCTTTCGTCGCCATGCTGCGCAAAATGATGCGCGATCCGGAAATCGGCAAGCTGGTCGTGCCCATTGTTCCAGATGAGGCCCGCACCTTCGGCATGGAGTCGCTCTTCCGCCTGGTCGGAATCTACAGCAGCCGCGGGCAGCTCTACGAGCCGGTCGATATGAATACCCTCCTCTATTACAAGGAAGCCAAGAACGGCCAAATCCTGGAGGAGGGAATCACCGAAGCGGGGTCGATTTCGTCCTTTATTGCTGCAGGGACGTCGTATGCCAACAATGGAATTAACACTATCCCATTCTTCATTTTCTATTCTATGTTCGGCTTCCAGCGCGTCGCCGATCTGATCTGGGCCGCCGCGGATTCCCGCTGCCGCGGATTTTTGCTCGGAGGCACCGCCGGACGCACCACGCTCGCCGGCGAAGGCTTGCAGCACCAGGACGGAAATAGCCATGTCCTGGCGCTTCCGGTGCCGACGCTCCGCGCTTACGACCCGGCGTACGCCTTCGAAATCGCCACGATCATCGAAGACGGCATCGACCGCATGTACAACAAAGGCGAAAATCTCTTCTATTACATAACCGTGATGAACGAACCATACGAGATGCCTACCATGCCCTCCGGCTCGCGCGAAGGCATCTTGAAAGGCATGTACCGGTATCGTGCGGCCGCCGCGAATAAGGCCAAACTTCGCGCGCAGCTTTTTGGCAGCGGCTCGATTCTTCGCGAGGTACTGAAAGCCCAGGAAATTCTCGATTCGAAATACCACGTCGCCGCGGACGTCTGGAGCGTCACCGGTTACAAACAGCTTTACACCGACGGAATCGAGACGGAGCGCTGGAACATGCTGCATCCGGCCGAAAAGCCGCGTGTTCCGTATGTCGCCGAGGCGCTCGGCGGCGCGCTCGGCGTGTTCGTCGCCGCGAGCGATTACCTGAAGGCGCTGCCAAACCTCATCAGCAAGTGGACGCCGCGCGGAATCGCCTCGCTCGGCACCGACGGCTTCGGGCGCAGCGAGAGCCGCGCGTCGCTCCGCAACTTCTTCGAAGTAGACGCGCGCTTCATCGCGCTGGCCACCCTGCACGAACTGCTGCGCGATGGGAAAATCGAAGCCTCGCTGGTCCAGAAAGCCGTCAAGGACCTCGAGATCGACACCAAGAAGCCCGACCCGCTTACCACCTAGGTGTACCCGCATTTGGAATGGAGCGGAACGCTTGTGGCAAATTTGCTCCTCGTGTAGCGCCGGGCTTTATGCTCGGTAGGCGACCTGCGCTGCGCCACATTTCGCCCTTGCGCTCGTCCTGACCAGTCGCTTGCGTAGGCTCTGCTGTGGAGTGCGGTGTCTTGCCAAGCTTTCGCTTCAGATGGGGCGTCACGCGGTGAACGTCCGACTGCCTCTTGACGGAATCCGCCCGTTTCCGCAACAATCTTCTGCAGCGGATTCGAGCCGGCGAATGCCATTGTCAGGCCAGGGTGTCAAAGGCTAAAACAGCCTTCCAACGCGCTCCGACCGCACGGAAAAGGGGTAACC
>JASHWB010000028.1 GCA_030044295.1 Candidatus Acidiferrales bacterium | reverse complement strand
TGCAATGTTTGACGAAGCACCTCACGTTGCGCTCGGCCTCTTCGTACGGCATCCCGCCGAAATGGAAATTCGGCATCACACCCTGCATATCGATCAGATCCTTCATAGCCGCGAACTTTTCGAGCACCTGCTGAGGAGTTCCCCACGGCATGAGCTGAATGTAATCTTCAACGGCCTGGTCCGCGCCGATTCGATTCATGTGCTTGCTCATATCCGCGTAGCGCTCGTAGCCCTTCGTGCTTTCGAAGTGTTTGCCGAGGATTTCGTAGTGGTCAAGCGCCGCTCGGTAATTCGCCGAAAGATATGTGCGTGCCAACTCTTCGGCTCGGTCGGCGCTTTCGTCCACAAAACAGAAACCGGAACAGAAAGGCTTCGGCGGCTCGGTGCCAGGATGATGCTCCTGCCAGTTCTGGTGATACAGCGCGAAATCCGCGGTCACTTGCTTCCACGGCTTCTGTAAGATCACCAGCATGCCGAGCCCAAGGCGCGCGACCACCGGAACGGAATCCGCCGATGCCGCCGCGGCAAACGAGCGGCCCTTGAACGATTTGAACGGTCGGGGGCGAATCTCGCGCCGTGGCTGATTCAGCGTCGCGCCGCCTTCCATGAATCCGGTTTCGAGTGCATTCAGGATCAGTTCCGTGTGTTCGTCGAAGCGGCGGCGCGCCTCGTTTTGGTCGATGCGCAGACCCTCAAACTCCCGCCGAGCGAGCCCGCGCCCGACCCCCAAAATGTAGCGGCCGCCAGAATAATGATCGAGTAGCACGATCTGTTCGGCGAGCCGCATTGGGTCATGCCAGGGCACCACGATGACCATCGAGCCGAGCTTCACGCGCTTGGTGCGTCCCGCGATGTACGACAAGAGCTGGAGCACGTCCGGGCTGATGGAATAATTATCGAAGTGATGTTCGGTGGACCAGACCGAGTCAAAACCCAATTCTTCGGCCCTGACGCACAAGCCGACTTCGTGCTTCATAAAGAGATCGTCTGGATAATCGCTTAGATGCTGGAAACCGGTTCCGTATCCGACGTGCATAAAGCCCACCTCCTGTGTGAGTCCACCCCCCCAGGGCAATGCACCAACCACGCTACAGGCTTACTGTATCGCGCACTATATCAAATTGAACCTCGACGCGGCCACTGTAGTCAACCGCTCGATTCCGCTGGAAATTCATGCAAGGCGCCACCTGCGAATCGGGCGGCGGCGATGTACAATCCCGATGCCTTGCGTCTAGAATTTAGAGACAACTAACCAAAAGTGGCGAGTCCCCAGGAACATTTCGTGGCCGTAGTCGGCGGAGCGATTTCCGGCTCCGTTGCCGCCGAAATTTTTGCCGATCACGGCATTCGCGTGGCCGTCTTCGAGCAGAACGCGCGGCCATACGGGAAGATAGAGGACGGCCTACCGCGCTGGCATGTGGAACAGCGCAAGCAGGAGTACGCGCGCATCGACGCGCGCCTGCGAAAACCAGGCGTTTACTTCATTCCCTGCACCAAACTTGGGCGCGATATCGATTTCGAGGATCTGACCAGGAACTGGGGATTTTCGGCGGTGATCCTGGCAAACGGAGCCTGGCGCGACCGCGATTTGGGCATTCCGGGAGCGAATCAGTACGTTGGTAAAGGACTCGTCTACCAGAATCCGTTCATCTACTGGTACAACCACAAAAACGAAAGCTCATACCGGGGCGTCCGTTATGAGACGCCGGACGGAGCGCTAGTCGTCGGAGGCGGGCTAGCCTCGATCGACGTCGTTAAAGTGCTTCAGCTCGAAAATTACGAGCGAGCGCTTCGTGCGCGCGGTATTGAGACGAGTTTTCAGGAGCTTGAAAAAGGCGTTCCCGCCGTGTGCAAGGAGCACGGCATACGGCCTGAAGATCTCGGCGTAAAAGGCTGTCTCCTGATCTATCGTCGCCGCGAACAGGACATGCCGCTCGCTCAACCCCCGGACGATCCGACGCCGGAGCAAATCGTTAAGACGGAACAAGTCAGGCAAAAGATGCTGCGCCTCGCTCGCGAGAAGTATCTTTTCCGGTTTCAGGACCGCCGCCTCCCTACCGGCCTCGTCGTCGAAAACGGGAGGCTCGTTGGGCTAAAAGTGGCCGAAACGAGAATCGATGGCCGTCGCGCGGAGCCGATTCCCAGCACCGAGCAGGACATTCGTGCACCCCTGTTAATCAGCTCGATCGGCTCCGTTCCAGAAGTTCTGCCGGGTATTTCAATGAGAGGTGAATACTACGCATTTGCGGTAGGAGCGGTGCCACGCCACACCGAACATCGCCACGTGTTTGGAGTCGGCAACGTCGTAACCGGCCAGGGAAACATCCGCGTGTCGCTGGTTCATAGCCAGGCCGTGACCCAAAAACTGCTCGATCACTATGCACGAACCGGCATAGATACTGAAGGCTCGGCGGCGATGCGCCCCTCGGACGAGCAGCGCGTGACCGAAAGAGCCGAAGCTCTGATCGACCGCGCCGAATGTTGGCCGGCGCTCTCTTTGAGTCAAGTGGCGAATATCGAGTCACGAATTCACGCGCTGCAGCAGCGCGTCGACTATACCGGCGACTACGACGCGTGGATCGCTAAGGTCACTCCCCCAGATCTCGAATAGCACTGGGGCACGTGGCTCAATTCGTTGGCTGTTGGGGCATCATCAGCATCGGATTGAACGGCTGGGGCGTGCCGGTAATCTTGTCCTTCACGTCCGTCAGCGTTTTCACCAGCACGGTGGTGGAACCGTTTTGCACGCTCTTGACTAAGCCAAATGGGTGCACCGATTCGCTTACCCATGCTTCTCCCGAACCGTCCTTCATCCGATAGTGGTGGCAAGAGAATGTGCCGGCCGGAGTGGTGACGGATTCCGTGCCCAGGTCGTCAGCCTTATTCCGAATGTCGGCTAGATTAGTGCCTCGACTTGAATTTTGCATCTGCGCCGGCATCTCCATCGGTGGGCGGCCTGGCATCTGCATGATCGTCTTGCTCATCACCATATTGCCATTGGTCACCACCGAGAGCATTTTTATAACCATCTCGCCCATCGGAGTACCGGACATCGTGAACTCCATCCAGTAACCGTCCTGGCCCTCGATACTTTCCTTCCCGACGATGGCGAAGTCCATGGTGGTTTTCTTCCCACTATCGCCTTGCATTTCGTATTCCGCGCCTGCGCCGACCACGGGATTAAAAACACCGCGCGGAATCTGCGTCCTCCCGAACATCTGCGCGCCAGATGGCAGCGCGACGAGCAGCGAGAAAAACGCGGCGAGCGCCGCCTGTCTCAGTCCTGTCATGGGGGTCTCTCCTCAGACCTGCTTCTCCGGGCTTAGCGCCGGAGATTTTGGAACGGATTGTATCGCAACTTAGGTGGAGAAGGGACAAGTCCATATATTTCGGAGCCGGATCGAAGGCGCGCGCAGGGATTCGCTGACGCCGGAGAATTCAGTTCAGTTCGCGATAGGTGATCAGACGAACGCCAAGACGATCGAGTGCGTACCGTACCTCAGGTTCCAGCAGCGCGTCCATCTCGACCTGCCGCTGCTGCTGTAGGCGCGATCCTGTGGCTGCCAAATCGGCATCGCAAACGCCGGGGTGCAGCATAATCTCGCTGGTTCCATCTGGGAGCATTTCAATCAGCTGGCGCAAGCTTGCGGCGTTGAGCCGACCAGTCATTGCCAGTCCGAGAAAATGATCGGGCGTACGCAAACCGTATTTGCGCGCGAGCGAGCGAAACCAGGGCGTTATTGCGCGTACCGCCGCCGCGGATGCCAACCGGCTCCATGAATGCCCGGCGGCGCTCTGCGTTTCCCACGAAGCTGCCAAATCCTCGGCTGGCTTACGCACGCGGATTATGCCCGTGTCCTGTGCGACACGGCCAAGCGCGTTCATCACCACCGGGTGAGCGTGCGTATGCTTGTGAGTGTCCACGTGACTTGGCTCGATTCCAGCGCGCCGGATTTTCTCGATTTGCGCTCGCAGCTCGCGTTCGATATCCCGCGCGCGCACCGCCCCGGTACTTACTTTCCCGACAAATTCCGGCAGTGTCCGTGGAAATTTGCCGGTCGTGTCCACCAGTGAAGGAATTTCGCCAGGCGGCGACACCGCTATGCCTCCAACTAGTACTAAGTGGCATCCAACTCCGAGCTTCGGCTCGGCTTTCGCTCGCGCTACAGCGTCTTCAAACGCGCGGCTGGTGGCCATCAGCGTCGCGCTCGTCAGAATTCCCTCGCGGTGCGTGCGGATGATCCCCTCGTTCACACCTCGCGTGAGGCCGAAGTCGTCAGCGTTTAAGATCAGCTTCTTCATGCTTGAGCAAGATAAAAATGGCTTCCGGCTGCGCCACGACGGGAGCTACATATAAGTGCCGCAGCTCGAAACTCTTCGTCTAGTCTCCGCCTGGTTTGGACGCCTCTGACGTTTGCCGCATCTGCATAAGCCGCCGGAGAGCTTCTCCAGAACCCGGTGCGCGCTTCTCTCGCCATGCTTCGAAGCGGTTCACATGCTTCTCCAGATTTCCGTACTGGTGAGGGTTCATGCTCCGCTCGCGAATCGCCGGGACGAGCGATCGAATCCGCCCCCAAACGGCCCACTGCTCACCTGTATTCTCAAAAAAGAACTCCTCGTCGATCAAGCCGCGGTTGACGATGCTCGCCGCCATTTCCCAATAGCTGATTAGCATACGTACGGAGGCGTCGGCAGCGCTGCCCGGCGGGGCCAGCGTAGCCATTGCCTCGAGTGAATTCGGCCGAAAATTCCTCATGAACCACTCGCGCGCCTCGCGCATGCGAGGTTCGCGGCGCAGTTCGTATAGACGAAGCAGAAGATTGGCCTGCTCGTGCGTGACGTCTCCCATTGACCCTCCGTATGAATGTTAGGTGGAAAACCCGCGGGGCGGCCAGTCTAGCACAGATTTATCAGCGCGCTTAGGCAGTGCTGGACCGACAGCGGAAGAGAATTTGTCGCTCGCACTTTGAAGCCCACGAGCAATTTTCAAGCCAGAAATGTTGCGCAATAACTCTCGCTGCGTCAATTATTGGTAAAAGTTTTCAACAGTTTTGTTGAAAACCGTGTGGAAAAGGTTCACGCGAAACTCGAAATCGCCACTCAATGCTGGATTTCTTGCTCTTTGCACTGATTTCGTGCAACTGAACGTCGTGCGCAATTCCTCTCAGCGCATTCTCGATTGCCTGTGCCGGTTGTGATCAACCAACGGACTCCCACTCGAAGACCGCAGGCCGCGGAATTTTCTAGGGTGACTGAAGGCGTTAGTACCAGTGCGGCGGTGGTTCGAGTTTGATCTCGATCGATTCTTCGTCTTGTTCCACGTCGTACCATTTGCCGAAGGTGTGCCAACCCGTCGCGATCACCTGGATCAGAATTTTCCCTTGCGGAACAGGCGGAACCTTTACTGTGCCGTCTTGATTCGTTTTCAGATCGAGCTCGGCTAGCTGGTCGTGGTGCATGAAACCGCCGTTCGTGTAAAAACGGACATACACGCTGGCGTTGCCAACCGGCTTTCCCTCGTTCGTCAAGACCCGGAGGCGCAGTTTGGTCGTGTGCGCATCTTGCGACTTGTCGTCTCTCGACTTAGCGGACGAATTTGCCGTACTGCCGAGGGCAAGCGGCTGCCCGCTCACTAGTACCACAAAACCGAACAAGCACACACCCATGGCGCAAATCGAAAATGCCTTCCGGCACGTTGCGATGGCTCGCCTAGACAAGCAGTGCTTGGTCATGTTGGCAACCTTTTACTCCAAATCGCGACGCTACTCAACCTCGTCGGCGGCGTTTAATCTCCACGCCAGTGTATGATGTCTGGTCTTAATTTGACCCGATCGGGTTGGTGGGTCGCGACCCGCGAACACGCTTCACTACTTCAGGAATCGGGCAGGTCCGCAAACAGGAGGCATCGCATGGGATTTTCAACCGACGCAATCCACGTGGGCCAAGAACCAGATCCGCTCACGGGCGCCGTTGTCGCGCCGATCTATCAGACCTCGACCTACGTCCTCGAAGAATTAGGCAAAAGCAGGGGTTACGACTATGCGCGCTCCAATCATCCCAATCGCAAAGCGCTGGAACGCACGCTTGCCAAGCTCGAAGCCGGTACCGACGCGTTTGTCTTCAGCTCCGGGATGGCCGCCATTGATGCCGTACTGCGGCTTCTCCGCCCCGGCGACCACGCCATCGTCACCAAAGGAATTTACGGCGGCGCGCACCGGCTGATGACCAAGCTCCTCGTTGAATTTGGTTTGGAATTCAGCTTCGTCGATACCACCCACCTCGATCTGATCGAGCGAGCGATGAGGTCCTCGACGAAAATGATCTACGTAGATACGCCCACGAATCCTACGCTCGTAGTGACGGACATAGCCGCTGTGTCCTCGTTCGCGCGAGCCAGAAGCCTTATGTTTGTCGTGGACAACACGTTTATGAGCCCGTATTTCCAGAATCCGCTCGCGCTCGGCGCCGACGTGGTGATCCATTCAGTTACAAAATACCTCAACGGTCACAGCGACTGCACGGGTGGCGCGGTGATCCTCTCTCGCCCGCAAGATGCCGCGCGCATTCAGTTCATTCAACGCGCTGCAGGCGCTGGGCTTGCGCCCATGGACTGCTTCCTCGTGTCGCGGGGTGTGAAGACGCTCGCCGTCCGGATGGAGCGCCACAATGCGAATGGGATCGCGATCGCCAAGCATTTGGCGTCCCACCCGAAGGTCAAGCACGTCAACTATCCCGGCTTGCCCTCACACCCGCAGCACGACCTGGCGAAACGCCAGCAGCGCGGTTTTGGCGCCATGATCTCGTTTGACGTTGGCTCGCAGGAAGCAGCTCGCAAGTGCTTGAACGCGCTGCATATCTGCTCCCTCGGTGAGAGCCTGGGCGGCGTGGAGACGCTGATCTGCCATCCCGCCACCATGACGCATTCGTCCATGGCGCCCGAAGTACGCCGTGAATTTGGGATTACGGATGGCTTGATTCGGCTTTCTGTGGGAATCGAGGACGTGGAAGACCTCGTCGCCGAGCTCGATCAAGCTCTGGCTCTCATCTAAAGCGCCTCTCATGGCTAAACAAAGGCTCCCAGGCGCAGGCTATCTGTTCGGTTTCCTCACCGAGTCTCGGATCCAGGCAAGATAGGGCCGTGAACCCTGCTGAATCGGCAATGCGATAATCTCTGGCACGTCGTAGCTATGCAGGCGGCGCACCTCCGTCTCAAGCGCTGTAAATCGCTTCCGAGAGCTCTTGACGATCAACAGAAACTCGCGCGCGGTCTCGACCTTCGTGTTCCATCGATAGATCGACTCCACCGGTGCCTGCGCGACGTTCACGCACGCCGCCAGGCGCGCTTCTACGAGCGCCTGCGCAATCCTTCGCGCCTCTTTCCGTGACCCGCATGTGACCAGCACGATGATTTTGTCCGTCATGTTCCGCGGCCGACAGGTCCCTACGGCTCGATTAGCGCCAAAATTTCATCACGGGCTCTAGGATTCCAGTCGCTTGCGCGTCACGATACAATGTTTTTCCTCTATGGGCCAGACGACAATCCATTTCGGAACTTCCGGATGGCGTGGCATTATCGCCGACGACTTCACGTTCGCGGGCGTTCGCCGCGCGTCCACCGCGATCGCCCAGCACGCTTGCGCCGCGACAAAATCCCCGGTGATCGTCGTCGGCTACGACACGCGCTTTTTCTCCGAAGATTTCGCACTCGCCTCGGCAGCCGCCCTGCGCGCCCGTGGCTGCCGAGTGCTGATGTGCCGCGAAGCCACGCCGACTCCGGCGATCGCGCACGCCGTCCTTCACCGCAAGCTCGACGGCGGCGTGAACATCACCGCCAGTCATAATCCCGCTGCGTACAACGGGTTGAAGTTTTCCGGCCCGGATGGCGGTCCCGCGCTGCCCGAAATGACCAAAGATATCGAACGTCGCGCGGCCAAGCTGAACGACGACGACTTCAGTTCGTCCGCCCACGAAGAAACTGCGACCGATTTCGAGTCCATCGACCCGCGCGGCCCGTATTTTGAACAGCTCCACAAAATGATTCGTTTCGATGTACTCGCGAAAGCGAAGGGCGGCTTTGTTTACGACGCGCTCCATGGCTGCGGTGCCGGCTGGCTCGACCGTATCCTCAGCGACGTAAGCGTCTCCGTCACGCCGATTCGCATAAATCGCGACGTACTCTTCGACGGAACCGGCCCCGATCCCTCCGAAGACAACGTGCCTGCTCTCAAAAAGCTGGTGGTCGAGAAACATGCGCTCGCCGGACTTGCTACCGATGGTGACGCCGACCGCTTCGGCATCGTCGATCGTGATGGCGCGTTCGTATCACCGAATCATATTCTCGGCTTGGTGTTCGATTATCTGTTGCAAACGCGCGGCTACAAGCTAGGGGCCTCACGCAGCGTCGCGACTACGCAACTGCTCGATGCTGTGGCCCAGCTTCACGGCGCGCAGCTTTACGAAACGCCGGTCGGCTTCAAATACGTCGGCCCGCTGCTGCGCGAAGACAAAATCGCACTCGGCGGAGAAGAGAGCGCCGGCATGACGATCCGCGGCCATTTGCCGGAGAAAGACGGCATTCTCGCCTGCTTGCTGGTTGCCGAAATGATCGCCGCGCGCCAAGCCTCGCTTGCCGAGCAGCTCCGTGATCTTTTCAAACGCGTCGGTCGCGAATACTGGCCCGTCCGGCTGAACCTGCACCTGCCGCCGGAGGTCCAAGCCCGCCTTCCCGAGCGCCTCCGTGCCGACTTTCGAGAGTTTGCAGGAAAGCGCATCACGCGCATGAATCGCATTGACGGCTTGAAGTTGATCTTTGAGAATGGCGACTGGCTTTTGATGCGCGCCTCCGGCACGGAACCGGTCGTTCGCATCTACGCCGAAGCGGCCAGTCTTGCCCAATCGCAGAAGCTCGCCGCGGACGCCAAGGCCTGGGTGAACGGATGAATTTGCGTCACCAAAAAATTTCGCGGCCTGCCCCGGAAGCCGTTGACGCTCCCCTGCAAAGCTTCCTCGAGCAGCTGGGCCAGTTCTGGCGCCGGAATGTGATGTGGATCCTGTTCGCTGGGCTGGGCCTGCTGGTGCTTCAGGACGTTTTTGGCCTGCACGGCGTGCTGGCCATGCGCCGCGCGCAGCACGAAGCTACTCAAGAACAGCAAGAAATTGACCGCATCAATCAGGAAAACGTCGAATTGCAGAACCGCGTCAGCCACCTAAAGACGGATCCACAGGCCATCGAACGCATCGCCCGCGAGCAGATGGGACTCGCCCGGCCCGGCGAGTACATTTTCAAAATCCCGCCTGCGAAAAAGTCCGCCGACAGCAGCGGCAATTCCCCTGCTCAACCGCCCGAGTCTAACGCAGCCGCAAAAGCGCGTTAGCCTTCTGTAAGCGCGTCTCCTGCGCCGAATAGCTGCACCGCCCTGCGTCTAAGCCAAACCCATACTTCGCCACCGCGGCCTTTAGGACGCGTGCGCGCCAGCGAAAGCAAGATCATTGCCACGAAAATAATTCCGAGTCCCAGCGTCGCCATCGGCACGCTTTCTGCCGCCTTCGGCAGAATCGAAAACCGGCCGTACACGAACTCGATGTGTACCCAATAGACCAGCAGCGACGTCTGCCCCAACTGCATCAACGGGCTGAATTTCAGCCGTCCCGGTCCCCACTGGCAGTATGCGAATCCAACCAGCATCAGCATCAGCAGAACCGAGAGCCGCGCCAGAAAAAAATTCGGGCTAGTGTGCCAATAGTCGTAGGTCGCGTACAGCCGCACGGAATTGCCGTCAAGAAACCGAGCGAGATAGAAAAGTCCAACTCCACTCGCGCCGAGCATCGCGACGGCCTTTCCAGGATTCCTCGCTGGCCAATCGGCGAACAGAACCATCCCTAGAGCCAATCCTGCGAAAGCGAAAGCCGACCACGGAAACATGGGAAAGAGCCACGGTTGCGGCGTTCCCATTGTATGCACGCCGTTGATGTACGACTCGAGATACCAGGGAAGCCAGTTGGGGCTCCAAGTGGTCCACAACGGTGGCGTGAGCATCGCCACTCCGAGCGCCAGCGCCGCTGCCAGTGCTGCATTGACCGCGCGCGTCCGGGCAAGCCAGCAAACCGCTCCCATCGCCACAATTGAGAGCCCGATCATGTTTAGCACGTCGACGCGCCCAAGATCGGTCCACGGCGCCGCCGGCCACGCTAGCGCGAACTCCTGCACCCGGAAAAGCAGTCCGAGCCCGAAAATTTGGAAACCGCGCAGAATCATTTGTTTGGCGATTTTGCTCTCTGCGACCCCCTTCCGGCGCATGCGGTCCGTAACCAGCGCGCACGCCACGCCTGAAAGAAACACGAAGAGCGGCGCCGGAAGCGCCCCGCTGAATCTGGACCAGAAGAACACTCTTCCTTGCCGGGCGGCGCCGCCGAGCCATGCGTCATACGCGTGCACTTCGAACATGCCCAAGCATGCAAGCCCGCGCAGCCAATCGATGTAACCTAACCTCTGAGCCCGAGGGCCCCCCAAAGCGCCGGAACGCTTTGGGTCAGTGCCAGTTCCCATTCTCTCCTCACAAGCTGGTTGACTCAGAATCGCTGAGGCGTGCGCGCAAATCAAGTGCTTGGTCGAAGCGCCTCCTCGGCTAGAATCTTTCTCTCGTGGCAACACCATCCAGCTCGCGAGACCTCCCCATATCGCTCGCCATCGCCGTCTGGACGGCCATTGTCGCGCTCGCCGCGGTGTACGCCATGCTGATCGGTTTTGGCGGCCCACGGCTGGTCCTCGCGCTCGGTGTGACGGCAGTGCTATTTGGCTTCGAGCTTTTTCTCGCCGTTCCGCGGATCCAAAGCGCGCTCCGGACTTCGGTCGGCGCGCGCCTCGGCGTCCTCGCGCCACTTGTACCGCTTGGCCTGTTCCTGCTCTATTCCGTCTCGATTGGTAACCGGACCTGGTTTACCGTCGCGGGCGCCGCCTACGTCATCGCTCCAGCTCTGATTTTATCTGCCAGCACTGGCAAGGCCACGGGCGCTTGGGAAGACTATCTCGCCCTCGTTGTGTTGTGGCTTCCGGTGGAATTTCGGTGGATGTACCACCTGTTTCCATATCCGCCGCCGCTCACGCACACACTGACGATCCTGCTGACGCTCTCGACCGGCGTCGCCGCCTTCGTTCTTCTCCGGCGTCTAGACGACGTGGGCTACGCGATCGATTGGCGCAGCGGCTATTTCGCTCACTTCGCGATCCTGTTTATCGTTTTCGCCGCGATCGCCATTCCGCTCGGCATGAAGATGCACTTCATCACCTGGGCGCCATCGCTCGGCCGACTGCGCGCGGCTCCGCTGACGATTATCGGCATTCTCTTCTTCACCGCGTGGCCAGAGGAGTTCTTATTCCGAGGCTTGCTGCAGAATCTGTTGTCGAAAACCCTGAAGAGTTCGTGGCTGGGCCTGTTCGCAGCAGCGATAATCTTTGGCCTTTCTCATATCCTTCATGCGCCGTTTCCGAACTGGAAATACGTGGCACTCGCCTGCATCGCTGGCGTCTTCTACGGCCTGGCATGGATGCGCACTCGTTCGCTCGTCCCCGGCGTGCTCATTCACGCGCTCGTGGACATCTCCTGGCACGTTCTTTTCCGATGAGCCCAAGTGGGGGCGTTCTGTCTTGATCAGCCTATGACCTGCGCTTAGTAGGCGAATGTACGCGGCGTACGCCTCGCCATTGCAGGTAACGCGCATCCGTAGGTCTCCGGCATGAGCTAGCGCGCCGTCCTCGATCCTCTGCGCCGCGCGCTGCGTTCGCCGATCGTCCGCCCCGCTAGTGCAGCCAGATTCACGCCTATAAACGTGATGGCGCCGTACGTTAAAACACTCCTGAGGGGCATCCCCTGCTCAAACGAACGCCAAAAATATACAAACATGCCCGCATTCACGGCGACCAGAAACACTGCTTCGTACGTTTTCACCGAAACAGGCCAGCCAGCGGGCTCGACGCCGTCGCGTACAGCCTCTTCTCGATTCGGCCAGCGAGATACGCTTTGCGCCCTGCTTCCACCGCAGAGCGCATCGCTTCCGCCATCAACGCCGCATCCTGCGCTCCCGCAATCGCCGTGTTCATCAACACGCCGTCCGCGCCCAGCTCCATCGCAATCGCCGCGTCCGAAGCCGTTCCCACGCCAGCATCGACGATCAGCGGCACCTCCGTGATTCGCTCGCGCAAAATCCTGAGGTTCGCCAGGTTTTGAATGCCCATGCCCGACCCAATCGGCGCGCCGAGCGGCATCACCGCCGCCGCGCCCGCGTCCACCAGCTTTCGCGCCGCGACCAGATCGTCGTTCGTGTACGGCAGCACCACGAATCCCTCTTTCACCAGCGTTCGCGTTGCTTCGATCAGCTGCTCGGTATCGGGAAAAAGCGTCTTTTCGTCACCGATCACTTCCAGCTTGATCCATTCGGAAAGTCCCACCTCACGCGCCAGCCGCGCTGTGCGCACCGCCTCGTCGGCCGTATAGCATCCCGCCGTGTTCGGTAAAATGAACATCTTTTCGCGGTCGATGTAATCGAGCATCGATTCCTTGCTGCGATCCGTCAGGTTCACGCGCCGCACCGCCACCGTCACCATATCCGCGCCCGAAGCCGCATGCGCACGCGCCATTTCCTGAAAGCTGCGGTATTTCCCCGTGCCCACAATCAGCCGCGAGTTGAACGCGCGCCCTGCGATCACCAATTCGTCATTCATTTCTTCCGATCTCCGCCGATATTCTAACCCCTCGCCGCCTTTCCCGCATCCTCTGCCCGGCACATGCAATGCGCCGCATTAGCCTTGTTTCACGAACCCTCCGCCCATGACCGGGCTGGCAAGAAAATCGTGAAACTCATCGACGATACCGTTCAAGCGCAACAGCGTCCCAATCTGCGCCCAGTGACGTATCTCGTGCATCAGGACGTGCATAATGATTTTCCGCGGGGTAGCAGTTCCCTTGTAATTCAAAATAATGAATTCCTTCGGTACTTCCCACTCCTTCGCCGGAAAAGCGGCGATGAAATCTTTCAGGCATTTCCGGCTCTGCCGCCCGAATTCAAATAGCGTTGCGATACTATCCGCCGCAACTTTGCCGGTGTCGGTGAGCGGTTGATTCAAGAGCCTTTCAACGTAGCGCTTTTCCGCCGAAAATATGTGCCGCACCAAATCTCCCACTCTTTCGAAACGCCCGTCACCGTAGGGTCCGGCACTCAACGCCAGGACGCCGTCGCCTTCTCGCTGCAGCCGATCGTGCCATTTCTGCCGCTCCCAATCCGTGTATTCGATCAGCGTGTCGAAACTCAAATCGTCGCCCATTCCTCGCCGCCTCCCTGTTACCTGCCGCGCAATTCAACCGCCGTTCATTACGCCATGCTCTGCGGCTTTGGTTCCTCCACGTCCGCGTACATCCGCTCGATCACATCGCGATATTGTTCCTCAATCACGCGGCGCTTCAACTTCAGCGTATACGTCAATTGCCCGCTCGCGTATGTAAAATCCTGCTCCACCACGGCGAAGCGCTTCGGCTTCTCATATTGCGCGAGGGGCGCGGTCAGCCGCTCCAATTCCACCGTCAGCAAATCGCGCACCCAAGGATCGCCACTCATCTGCCGAGCGCTCGCGAATTCGCGCCCCGCTTTCCGCGCAGCTCCCTCTATCGTGGCGAAGTTCGGGACGATCAGCACGGACACGAACTTCTTCCGATCCCCCACCACCATCGCGTTTGAGATGTAGGGCGATGCCTTTAGCAGGTTTTCGATGGGCGCCGGCGCCACGAATTTTCCGCCCGCCGTCTTCAGCAGCTCCTTCTTCCGGTCGGTAATGATTAGAAATCCGTCGTCGTCCAGGCGTCCGATGTCGCCGGTGCGAAACCATCCGTCCGCCGTGAAAACCTCCCGCGTTTCGTCGGGCTTATGGTAATAACCCTGCATCACGCATGGACCCTTGACCAGAATTTCGCCATCTTCCGCAATCTTTACCTCGACGTGCGGGATTGGCCGTCCCACGGTGCCCACCCGGTTCGCCCTCGGCGAATTCGCGCTGACCACCGGCGACGTCTCCGTCAGCCCGTAGCCCTGATAGACCGGCAAATTGACACTCCAGAAAAATTCCGCCAACTCGGGAGCCAGCGGCGCGCCTCCCGCGCTAAAAATCCGAATCCGTCCGCCCACCCCCTTGCGAATTCTCGAATAGACCAGCGAGTCCGCCAGATGCCATTGTAGCCGCACGCCGGGAGGCACTCGTTTGCCGTAGGCCCGCCACGGCGCCGCCGCTGCGGCCACGCGCAGCGCCCAATTGAAAATCTTCTCGCGCGCGCCGCCCGCGCGGTGCCCCGTCTCAATGATATTCGCGTAGATTTTCTCGTAGAACCGCGGCACCGCCGCAGTCATCGTCGGCCGCACCTCCAATAGCGCTTGTGCGACCGTCTCAAGCTGTTCCACATAAGCGACCGTCACTCCGTGAAAAAAATTTCCGTAGTCGATCGTCCGCTCATAAACGTGCGCCAACGGCAGCATTGAAAGAGCTACATCGGACGACGACAAGTCAAAATCGCCGGCAAAATCGGTGGCATTCGAAGTCAGGTTCGCGTGCGAGAGCATCACGCCCTTCGGCTCGCCCGTCGTGCCCGATGTGTAAATGATCGTCGCCAATTGATCGGAGGCAACGTCCGCCGCTCTTCGCCGGTATTTCGCTATTTCCGCCTCGCTCGCCGCTGCGATCAGCCTCTCGTATTCCAGAATCCCCGCCGGCAGGGGCTCCGACGGCCGAGCGCAGATCATCCGCTCGAGTTGCGGCAAATCCTTGCGGCACTTCGCCAATTCCTGGGCCTGCCCCGCGCCTGCCGTGATCGCCACTCGCGCTCCCGAATCCCTCAGGATGTACGTTAGCCGCTCAGCCGATTCGTGGAAATACACTGGCACGGTTACTGCTCCAATTCCCTGGATCGAAAAATCCGCCACGTGCCATTCCGGGCAGTTCGGCGCGAAAATTCCCACTCGATCATCCGGGCGCACTCCCAGTTCCGCCAGCGCCTTTGCCAGCCCCGCGATCCGCCGCAGCATCTCTTTCGCCGAAACTGCCTGCCAGCCACTCGGCCCATGGTGCATCTGCGCGCGAGGATTCACATACCGGTCTACCGCGTCGAGAAAACACCTAGGAACTGAGTGGTATTCAGTCATGTCGGCGCCACTCTAGCCTATGGTCGCATTCATCCGCAACGTGGCATCCTTGCGATTGTTGTCGCCTGCTAGTGCAAGCAGCGGAGCCAGCACCGCAGGCGCTATACTGCGTTCGCCGGGACAATGTTGGCCGATCCAGCCGACCAGCCACTTGACGGCTGGCGTCGTCTAATCAGGACAGCCCGGTTAGATATTTGCTCTGCCGCTGTTCCCGTCGTTGAAAATTCCAACCATAGGTCCTACACTCAATCTAATTCGGGCGTCCCTGCTCTCCCGAAGAATCGCATCCTGAGGGCTGTCTATTTCATGTTCTATCCGGCTTCTTATCTTTCCCGTGTTTGGCTCGGCAGCCAGGTTTCGCCGAAATTTCTTCCGTCGGTCGCACGGCCGCTCTCCGCGCACATCAAACTCACCGAAAACTGCCAAGCGCGCTGCATCAGCTGCGACTACTGGAAATCTCGCTGGCAGGACGCCATCTCCACCGAACGCGCCGTCGCGCTGCTCAACGAGATTCACGCGCTCGGGACCACTGGTCTGCGCTTCACCGGAGGCGAACCGCTCCTGCGCCGCGACTTTTTCGAAATCATGCGGCGCGCCGATGCCGCCCGTTTCAAATCCATCATCGTGCAGACGAATGGGCTGCTGCTGAAAAAGTTGCACAAGGAAATCAACGAATCGCCAATCACGAAGGTCGCCGTCTCCATCGACGGCCTGAAGGATACCAACGACCAGATTCGTGGTATTCGCGGCTACTTCGATCTGGGAATGGAAGGCATCAAGCTACTGCGGAACAAGGAAGTCGTGCTCTCGGTCACACTGAACCGCCTTTCGACGAGCGAGCTAAAGGGGCTCGCAGCCGCAGCCAGCGATGTGGGAGCGAAACTCGAATTCAACATTTTGAGCCGCAGCCTCTACTTCCTCGCCGGCGCCGATCTGGACGCCATGTGGCCTACTAAACCGGACGTCATCGAAATCGCTCGATTCCTGCGCGACACGTTGCACCGCCCCGAGTACGAGATCGACTACATCACACGCTATTACAATCGGGAACTCCTCACCGAGCCGCCGTGCGTGCTCGGCTATCTGCAAGTCTTCGTGCTCTCTAATGGCGACGTGCTCACCGGCTGCTACCCGCTCAAGCCCGTTGGAAACATTTTGAACGACGATCTGGGCAACATACTTGCGTCGGACGCTTACATGCGGCAGGCCGAGGCCATGATTCGTCGCGAATGCCCGGGCTGCACGTGTGGCGTCGAAAGCTCGCTCTCCATGAAGCATGCGGCGTCCAGCGCGTTCTATCAAATCAGCAACCTCGCGCACCGACCTCCGCCCCCGCGCGCGGCAGGCGCTCCGGAATCGAGCGCATCTTCCGCCACCACCACCTCTCCGTAACGTGCCGTTTGTGATAGCGCCAACTTTTGCCTGCGTTTGTTAAGACGCGGGCTTCACGATCTCCGCGAGCCAGTCCTCCAGCAAAGATCGTTGCTCTGGCGCCAGCTCCGTAAACGCGATTCCCATTCCCATTGTTGAATCGCAATATACGACCTTCCCGTTGGCCTCAAACGCTCCCCGGTCGCGCGATATCCGCACCTTCACGATTGTCCCCACCGGGAAGGGATTCATCGCGTCCACGTAGCATCCGCCTATAGCGATTTCCGAGGTGCGCGCCGAAAGTCGCGTGTTGGACTCGACATCCGTCACCTCCACCGTTGCCACCATTTGGCAACGCTTCGCCGCGCGCTGCTGACTGTATTCTTTCGTCTTCTTTCGGTTGCTTGCCATCGCCCGCGTTCCCCGGATGTGCTCCCACCACCAAGCTAGCATTCTGGCAGGCGTGGTTAAACCGTGTCGCGAATGGCCCGTTCGCGATTGCTAAACACCCCGAGCCGCATTGGACTTAGCGCCACAGGAGCTTGCGGGGGCGTGCGCCGCATTGCTCGCCGCTCAGCAGCATCGGAGCGCGCAACAAAAACGACTCACGGTAGCATGAGTCGTTCAAAGCAGTTGCGTGATCCGGAATCTTCATCGTTTACGAAGAAAGAGTCGTGGTTTGCCATCCAACGCCCCGCAGCGAACTGGCGCGCGAGTATCGCCCTCGGATGCTCCGCGGGGTAGAATTGGCGGCTTGGCGATGGCTTAGCCGACCAGGAGGGCGAATGAAGCTGGATTTGCTGGCGATTGCACCTCACCCGGACGACGTTGAGCTGACCTCCGGCGGCACGATGATCCGCATGGCGCAAGCGGGACATAAGACTGGCATTCTCGACCTGACGCGGGGCGAGACCGGCACGCGCGGGACTCCCGAAATGCGCCTGAAGGAAGCCGCGCGCGCCGGAAAAATTATGGGCGTGCAGGTGCGGCGCAATCTGGGCTTGCCGGACGCGCACTTGACCGTTAACGACGATTACAAGGCGGCCGTCGCCGAAGTGATTCGCGAGCTCGAACCACGCACGGTGATTCTGCCCTACTGGGAAGGCCGCCATCCGGATCACTACACGGCCGGCAGGCTTTGCTATGAAGCATGTTTCGTCGCGGGCCTAAAAAACTACTCGCTAGGAGGGCAGCCGTGGCGCCCGTCGATAATCCTGTACGCGGCGGCGTACGCGGACGTGCGACCAACGTTTGCCGTCGACATCACGGCGCAATACGAACGCCGCCGCCGCGCGATTCTGGCGTACGGGTCGCAATTCAATCCGCCGAAGCACGATCGAAAGTCGCGCGTGGCACTGCCGCTCGACGAACTCGAAGAGCGCATGAGCATCCAGGCTAAGCACTACGGCCGCGCGATCGGAGTGAAGTACGCGGAAGGATTCGTGATGCGCGAGGTGTTGCAGCTCGATGACATCGTGCGCATGCCGGGCAGGTATCTCTAAGGGGCGCGATACGGTCGAAAGTCAAAACGCCCCGGTGAAACGAGATCATCAGGGCGTTTCGATCTTTTTTGCCTTTTCCGCGAACGTCCCATCCTTCGCAACTGCGCGAAGGATGGGGCATCCGAAAACTCAGGATCGGAGTGGCTGAGGTCGCTGGCCGCTGAGATCCCGCCGCGGACTACGCTATCGCCGCGGCAAGCGGCTTTGGCACGAGGTTGGCCGTCTTCAAAATTCGCGAAACGATCTGGTATGGATCGCCCTGCGAATTCGGACGCCGGTCTTCGAGGTAGCCCTTGTAGCCGTTCTTGATAAAGTTCACGGGCATGCGAATGGAAGCGCCGCGATCCGACAAACCGAAGTTGAATTTGTCGATGGCCTGCGTTTCATGCAGGCCGGTCAGGCGCAGGTGGTTGTCCGGACCATAGACGGCGATGTGCTCCGGAATATTCTTCTCGAACGCTGCCATAAGCGCCTCGAAATATTCCTTGCCGCCCACTTCGCGCATGTACTTCGTCGAGAAGTTGGTGTGCATGCCAGAACCATTCCAGTCGCCTTTGATGGGCTTGCAATACAGCTCGAAGTCCACCTCGTATTTTTCGCACAACCGCATCATCAGATAGCGCGCGGTCCACAGGTCGTCCGCGGCTTTCGCGGAACCCTTGGCGAAAATCTGAAATTCCCACTGGCCCTTGGCCACTTCTGCGTTGATGCCTTCATGATTGATGCCGGCGGCGAGGCATAGATCGAGATGTTCCTCGACGATCGTGCGCGCCAAGTTGCCCATGTATTTGTAGCCGACGCCGCAGTAGTACGGCCCCTGCGGGCCAGGAAAGCCGCTTTCCGGAAACCCGAGCGGACGCCCGTCCTTATACAGAAAGTATTCTTGCTCGAATCCGATCCATAGATCGGGATCGTTTTCGATCTTGGCGCGCTCGTTCGTCGGATGCGGAGTGCCGTTCGGCAGCATCACTTCGCACATCACCATGTAGGCGTCTTTGCGGCTCGCGTCGGGGTACAGCGCCGCGGGCTTCAGGATACAGTCCGAGCTATGCCCTTCGGCCTGCATCGTGGAACTTCCGTCAAAGCCCCAAAGCGGGAGATCGGCAAGCGCCGGCGGCGCGTCAAACGATTTGATCGTCGTCTTGCCGCGAAGTTCAGGGACAGGTCTTCTGCCGTCGAGCCACAAATATTCCAATTTATATTTTTTCATGTCGTTCGTTCCACGCTCCTTTTCGATAGCTCGGCCCAAATCCGCGGATATTCTTCTCCGCAGGCGTTGAAACCGTGAATTACGTCCCCGGTAACTTACGAGAGGGCGCGCCGGATTTCCAATGCAATCTTTGAATCAAACCGATAGCGAAATTATACGTGCAAATCGGGCGAAAGCCGGATCGCGAAGTCGTCCCGACCCGGCTCTTCACGCCTATTGTGTAAACGAAAAATAAACGTGATCGAAACAATCGATATTTTGCATTGGAAAAACGGGCGTTTTGCCCTGGCAGTCCTTGACGCATTCCCGTGCGATGGAGTACGCTCCGCGCCTACATTTTCAGGCCTCAATACAGGCAAGGGGAGGACGGATGGACCCGAAGAGCGTTCTCGAGTACGCATCGAAAAACGGCGCAAAAATTCTGGATCTGCGATTCATCGACGTGCCCGGCGTGTGGCAGCACGTCAGCTACCCCATCGAAGAACTCACCGCTGAATCGTTCGCAGATGGATTCGGCATGGACGCCAGTTCCATCCGCGGTTGGGCGCAGATTCACGAATCGGACATGCTGCTGATTCCCGATCCCAACACCGCGTTCATGGATCCATTCCGCGATGTTCCCACGCTGGTCATGATCTGCGACGCGCAGGATCCCCTCTCGCGCAAGCCCTACGACCGCGACGTCCGCAACCTGGCGCATCGCGCCGAAGAATATCTGCAGAAGACCGGCATCGCCGACCAGGCTTTCTTCGGGGCCGAAGCGGAATTCTTTATTTTCGATAATGTCCGCTTCCAAACGAGCCAGAATTTCGGCTTCTACTACGTGGATTCCGACGAAGGCCGATGGGACAGCGGAAAAGCCACCGATAACCTCGGCTATCGCCCGCGCTACAAGGAAGGCTACTTCCCCGTCCCACCCACGGATCATTATCAAGACATGCGCACCGAAATGGTGATGCGGCTTCAGGAAGCGGGCATCACCGTCGAATGTCATCATCACGAAGTCGCCACCGCCGGCCAGTGCGAAATCGACTTCAAGTTCGACACGTTGATCCACGCCGCAGACAACATGTGCAAGTACAAATACATCGTCCGCAACGTCGCTTACCGCAACGGCAAGACCGTCACCTTCATGCCCAAGCCGATCTTCACCGACAATGGCTCCGGCATGCACACGCACCAGTCGCTATGGAAAGGCGGCAAGCCGCTCTTCGCTGGCGATCAGTACGCAGGCCTCAGCCAAACCGCACTCTGGTACATCGGCGGATTGTTGAAACACGCCGCGGCCATCGTCGCGTTCGCCGCGCCGACGACAAATTCCTACAAGCGCCTCGTGCCGGGCTACGAAGCTCCCGTGAACCTGGCTTATTCGCGGCGCAACCGCTCAGCGGCCGTGCGCATTCCGATGTACTCGGCAAACCCGAAGGCCAAGCGCCTGGAATTCCGTCCACCCGATCCTTCCTGCAACCCGTATCTCGCGTATTCCGCGATGCTCATGGCCGGGCTCGACGGCATCGAGAACAAAATCGATCCGGGAGGACCGCTCGATAAAGACATCTTCGAACTTTCGCCGGAAGAAGCCGCCAAAGTACCGTCCGTACCCGGCTCGCTCGACGCGTCGCTAAAGGCGCTAGAGAAGGATCACGCATTCTTGACTAAGGGCGGCGTCTTCGCCAAAGAGTTCATCGACTTGTGGGTCGAGTACAAGATGAAGAAGGAAGTCGATCCCATGCGCATGCGCCCCCACCCGCACGAGTTCGAGTTGTACTACGACATCTAAGACGATCTCACAGCTCTGGACGTGCCGGGCCGCGCAGCTCAAGGGACCCAAACGACGAGAATGGAGCGCCCCAGCCTGGTCCCAACGACGACCGGGCGCTTCGATACGTGGTTACTTTTGGCATACTAAGATACACTCAGTACCCAGCGAGGCACGCAGTTCAACCAGTTGCCCGGTCGGACGCCCGCCTCGGTTGGGAACACGCGATGACGACATCTGAAGCCCGAACCTGGAAGAGCACTCCCTTCAGCATCGAACGCAGACCCGGCAAGGCTCCGGGTACGATCATATTTCGCCTCTGCGGTCCATTCACCGCGCGGGACATGTACGGCTCCATGAGTCCAAACGCTTTGCGCGATGTTCTCGATTGCCAGCCGGAGCCGGATGTCGAGCCGCCACGCCTAAATATCCTCGATCTGACCGATGTTCCCTACATGGATTCTTTCGGCTTGGGCACGATCGTCGGTCACTATGCGAGCTGCCAGCGCAAGGGCTTCAAAATGATTGCCGTCGGAGCGAGTCCCCGAGTTCGAGAGCTGTTTAAGATGACAAGGGTAGATACCGTGATTTCCATGGCGGCCGCAGTCGAAGACGCGGACGTCTGACGCCTTTTTCGCGCTCCTTCCGGGTCCACCGCCGCCGGCGCAGTGCTCCCCCACTTTCGACTTAATCCTCGCAACTTGCGCGCGGCATATCGCTTCCTTGCCCTTCCAATCTGATAAAATTTTCAGCGGCCATCATCCATGCTCTTTTTCCGGCGCAAATCGAGTGCGGGTGCGTCCGCGCGCAAGGCTTCCGGTGAAACCGGCGGTGCGCGCCACCATTCGACCGAGCACCACGACGAGGCTAGGCTGGCGAGCGAGTCGCGCCGCATCACGCTCAGCCTGAGCCGCGCCGGACGCTTCGCGGCGATGATGGCGCACAGCCGTGCGTCCGCGGTGATTCAAGTGTCGGACCTGCTCGCCGGGATGTACATCTCCGATTGGGAGCACCTTTCGCAATACTGGGCTGAGGAAGATCAGGACCACGTGGAGGAATGGCTGCGGAAATTCTGCCGGATTAGCCCGGAGCGCTGGAATTCGTGGATCGAACTGTACAACCAGGAATTTCGCGACGGCAAAAGCGAAAAGCCATGGCGCGGCAAGAAGCGCGACGCACATAGGACGGTTCAAGGCACAAGCGACCCACTGCAGAAGTCGGTCGCGCTCGAAGACGTGCTTCGCCAAGCCGAGCAGGTTGCTCCCTATTTCGACCGCGACGGCGACCGTAAGCTGCCCGTCCTGACCACCGAAGGCGTCCTACTTTGCATCACTCGGAGCTATGGGACGGAAATCAGCCGCAGCCTCGCGCTCTCTGGCATCGATATGGCCCGCCTCGAAAAAGACGCCCTCTTCCCTCGCCGCGCGCCGCTGGTTTAGGCTGCAGGAGTTCCGAGGAGCCGTAAATTGAAGCGCCACCTTTGCAAAAGTGCAAAGTAAGCGTGGATACCAAAGATGACAGACCGCGTGTGGCCCTTTCTCATCGCCGTTGCGATCCTGGCCGGCGTGTTTCTCCTTACTCCGTATGAGGCTTTCCTCGAAGGCAGCATTGCGTTCGCAATCGTCGCGGCCGCGGTCGCCGGATTCATCATGCATCCGCGGACGGACGTATTCTACGTACGAACTACCGTGCGCTTGGTCGACGCAGATGGAAATCAATCTTTAGAACGCGATTTCCTGACTGTGAGAGTCGAACTCGCGAGGCTGTGGGCGTTGTTTCTGCCTACGGCGCTCGCCGTGGCGTTCCTCGTGTTTTTTGCAACCGGTGGTCCCACGAAATTCAGCTTCTTGAACTGGTTCGTATCATCACGGTTCGGGTTCGCTTTGCTAGCGGTATGTCAGTACCCTCCGTTGCTCGTCCTCGTAATGCTCTCGGCATGGGTCAGCGAGAGGAGGGTCTTGAGAAACGCCGAGGCATGCAGCGCGAGAACTTTCTCGTTTTCGCGCTCCAACTCAGGGCGAATTGTGCGAGTTTCCTACCTGTTTATGGGAGAA
>JASHWB010000336.1 GCA_030044295.1 Candidatus Acidiferrales bacterium | reverse complement strand
GTGCGATCCTTGTTCCTGAGCCGCCGGTGCGCTGACGAGGAGGAATGCTGGAACGAGCAACGCAAAAAGTAACGAGCGATATTGTCTTCTCATGTTATCAATCCCTCGTATTCAAAGGTGACCCCGCATCTTCGCGGCGCGCGCATCTTCGCGCGATTACGCTCTCCGCGGCTCTCACGAGGCTGCATTATAGCCCGCCTGTCGACTACTGAGCGAGGCCGCTTTGGGTCGATATACACTATTGGCGTCTTAATTGTAAGTGGATTATTTCTTGTGGCAGGATTAGTGACGAAGTTCGCTTTGCATATCGATGATCGTGCGGGGAGCAAGGTGTAGCGATCCGCAGCCGACGTAGCACTTTAACAGTAACGCCCGGTAAGTCGGATTACCGGACAAGTGGCCTAGGGGCCTCAATCAGGCTAGACACTCAATCCGGCGGGAAATTCAATCTGTGGCAGGGCTGATACTAACCCTCCCAGGAAGGTTCTAAAATCGTCCGCTTGGGCGCGCCATCCGAATCGCCCGCAAACACGGAGCGCCCGCCCATCGCCGCAGCTAATGCGACGACAGGCGGACCTGCCCGTGAAAACTACGGAAGGAACTACAGCGAGTGACCGAAGTTGAAGGTGATGCCGGTGGTCAACTCGAAGTTGTTTCCCGTGGTGGCGAAGCCTGAGATCGGGGCTTCTTCACCCGTGAAGGCACTGAGCATTTGGCTGTGGACGTAATCGACTTCGAGGATGCGGATTCCCCACCGCCCGTGATTCCAGTCAACGCCGCCGCCGGTCTTGAAGGCAAAGCCACTGCCCGTTTGGGAAAAAACGACCTCGGGATTCGGAGTCCCGCACGTATCGCTGGTTCCAGGAATGCAGGCCTCCTTAAGAGTGTGGTTGGCATGCGTGCCGCCTACTAGAAAATGGGTGAACACCGTGAAGTCTCCCAAGTTTTGAGATAGCCTGGGGCCGAACGTATAGACGTACACGCTCTGGTTGTCGAAATCACGGTATCCGTCTTCGGTCGTGGGAAGCTCGGAAGCGAAAGTTGGCGAGCCGTTGTACCCCGTGAAGTTCGCCTCCAGTCCGAGATGGTTGTTCAAGTTGAACGTAAAAGCGGCGCTGTACCCATTCAACGAAGTTGGAAACGTCAAGTTGAAAGGGGCTTCGTCGGGCAAGTTTGCACTGCTCGTTCCGTACGAATACCCGCCGAACACATTAAATCTGGTGGTTTGCGCGCTAGCCCGTGAGGCTACACAGACCGTTGTTGCTAGTAAAAGAGCAAGAGACACCGCTAACTTAGGCATGATTTTTCGCATGCTTCCCCTTTGGATTTTTGAATTTTTTACTGCTTCGCAACTTTGTACCTATACGGTAGGGGACACCGGCACAGAGAGCAATTCATTTGTGACGTCGAGTAAGACTCAGGACAGCCATTCGTTATTCATAAATTGGGCACACTTTTTCGAGGCTTTCGGCCGGGAAACTATTGCCTTTCCGCAGTGAATCTGTTTAAAGGAAGCAGCCGAGCGCGCCTTCGAAGCCTTGCTCCACTCGACCGTCGGGCCAGACGACGATGGGAACCATGTCGCCATATTTCCGAGCTTCGTCCATAGTGTCCTGGCTTAGTTCGACGCGGCGCTCTTCGTACGCTTTTCCTTCAGCTTGCCACTTTTCCAGGAGCTTCACGCAGGCGTCGCAGCCGCGGATCGTATAGACGATGGGAACTTGCAGGGGCATGCGAGTGACCTCAGCCGCGGTTCGGAATTCCGAGAGCTGAGGAAAGCAGGGCGCGCATCTCGTTAATCGATTCCTTGCGCCAATCCGGGAAGCGTGGCGCGATGCGCTTAATCACTTCCCGCAGGAACGTTTGCTTCTCGGACTCGGACACCGTAGCGAATGTGGCTCCGGGCGGCAAGTGGAGCTCCGAGCGAACTGTGTCGATGATTGCGGCAAGCTCGGCGTGCGCACCGGCGGAGCGTTCGGTGAAACGCGCGATGTAGCGAGTGTCCCTCGTGTAGAAGACAAAAACGGGTATCGCGCGCGCCTTGCCATCGTTGCTGAGGAACTCATCCATGATGTCGGGATTTTGATCTCGCAAGAAAATGCGCAGGTCCGTGCCGGTTGCTTCGGCGATGCGGGCGATCGTCGGCAGCTCGCGGTACACGTCGCCGCACCACGCTTCCGCCAAGGCAAGGATTTTTGCGGGACCGTTCGGCAGCGCGGCGGCCTTTTTGAAGAACGAAATGTCGTCGGCGGTCAGAGCAGGGTCATCGTAAAACTGCTCGAACTTATCGCGATTGACCGCCGCTTGCGCGATGAAATCCGCATAGGTGAGCCCCTGTTCGAATCGGGTTGGCGTTACAGCGGAGGTTGTTTCGAGCATGTTCGTCCTTCCGATCAAAACCAGTGCGGGCGAATCTTAGCATACGGCGCCCGTTGATTCCGTCTTCGGACCCGGCAAAACTCACGGGCTATTTAAAACAAAACGAGTACACGGATTTGATGCAAAGCTAGTTATTTTGGATTTTGCGCGGGTGGGCCGGTTTCGGAGCGAGGCGCGCCGGGACCGGGCTGCCCGAGAGGTTCAATGCGCGGGCCGTAGTGCGGGATCGGGCGGTCGAGTTCGTAGGCACCCAGATCGGGAGCGCGGCCGGTGAAATCGTCGTTGATGGTTGGCAAGAGCACCCCGGCGTCAACCGCGGCTGAACCTGGGCGCAGGCGGAAATCGAAATCCTCAGGATTGTAGAGACGCTGCGGATCGGATTTATCGGGCATCGGTACGTTCTCGAACACGTCGTAATCAAGCAGCACGCTGTGCTGCTCCTGGCCCGCAGCCTGCTGAAATTCACGCAGCGTTTTGAAATGGCGCGTGACGAGCCTGCCGGCGTAATCGGCGGCGACATTGAATGCTGGAGAATTCCATTCGAACGAATCGTCTGCTCCGGGATTGGGGCGATAGCCGTTGTAATCGGACGAAGAATAGTTGGTGAAGGTGCTGAAATTGAAGATCGGGCCTGCCCAGCCATCGCCCAAAACCAAATTGTTCAGAAAATGCACGTTGGACGCAGGACCAAAGAGGCGGCCTTCGCCGATGAGCGTGTTCTGATAGATCAGGACTCCGGCGGGCGTGTCGATGAGCTTTAGCGGGCCGCCAGTGGTCGTGTTGTAAACCAGGTTTTGATAAAAGTAGAGCGGGCCGCCAAAAGTAGGTTGCGCGCTCAACGCCCCTCCTGCGGAATTGAAGCAACGGTTGCGAAACACGCGAATGTTGTGCGCGCCCCCATCGGCTTCGATGCAG
>JASHWB010000335.1 GCA_030044295.1 Candidatus Acidiferrales bacterium | reverse complement strand
GACGCAAAGGCGCTCCATCTGATACGCTTCTCCTCGCGTCGCGCGCCATGCCATCTATTCGCTTTGCGTTCCCCATCCGCCAATGAGCTGGGCGCGCCGCATCCTCGTGCGAGCCTCGGAGTCCACCTGGCTGCGCGAACGCGCCCCGCGCCTTCGGTTCGTCCAGCGAGCTTCGCGGCGCTTCTTGCCTGGCGAGCACCTGGATGACGCTCTCGCCGCCGCCCGGCAGCTTGGCACGAACGATGTCTCTTCACTCATCACGCATCTAGGCGAAAATGTCCGCGACCGCGCCGAGGCTGCAACCGTCACACGCGATTATCTGGGCGTTCTCGAGCGCATCCGTACCGCGGCGCTGCCCGCCGAAATCTCGGTGAAGCTAACGCAGCTTGGCTTGGATATCGACCGCGAGTTCTGCTTGGCGAATCTGATTCAACTCGTCAAAGCGTCTGCCGCTGGCGGTTCTTCCGCGCGCAACTCCGTTTGGATTGATATGGAGCAGAGTGGTTACGTGGAAGCCACCCTCGAGCTTCACCGCCGCGCCCGCCAATCCCATCCTAACGTCGGCGTTTGCGTCCAATCCTATCTTCGCCGCACCGCCAAAGACGTCGAATCACTCGTCGCCATGGGTGCCGCCGTGCGCCTTGTGAAGGGCGCTTATAGTGAGCCGCCCGAAATCGCTTTCGAGAAAAAAGCGGACGTGGACCGGAATTTTTGGGGTCTCGCCCAAACGCTGCTTTCGCCGGAGGCGCGCCGCACCGGAGTTCGCGCCGTCCTCGGAACTCACGACCACTTCCTCATCGCGCGCATTTCCGATTGGGCCGCGTCTCAGGATGTTCCCAGGAACGAGATCGAGTTCGCCATGCTGTACGGCATTCAGCGCGCCGAACAGCTCTGCCTCGCCCGCAACGGCTATCGCAGTTGCGTGCTTGTCTCTTATGGCTCCTACTGGTTCCCCTGGTATATGCGGCGCCTTGCCGAACGTCCCGCCAACACCTGGTTCATTGCCCGCAACCTTTTCGCGAAGTAATCGCGGCTCGCGCCCCGTGGAGACGGCAGGCTGCTTCTTGATAGGGCGCCGGGAGAGCGTACAATTTTATTGTGATTCGTATTTCTTCCACTGACCGCGTCTTCATTCTCACCGGGGCAGGCATCAGTGCCGAAAGCGGCGTTCCAACTTTTCGCGGCGCTGGAGGCCTTTGGCGCAACCATCGCGTGGAGGAAGTCGCCTCGCCTCACGCCTGGCAGCGTGACCCTCGCCTCGTCTGGGAGTTCTATTCGATGCGTCGCCGGGTGGCTGCGGCTGCGAAGCCGAATTCCGGTCACGAGGCGCTTGCCCGCCTCGAACAATCCCTCCAGGATCGGCTCTTCCTCTGCACGCAAAATGTGGACGATCTTCACGAGCGCGCCGGCTCCGTCCGCGTGGTTCACATGCACGGTGAACTTTTCAAAAGCCGCTGCGATCGCTGCGACCGCGCTCCTTTTGACGATTCCGCCACCTACGAGCCTGCCCGTTCGGACGGCTGTACGCCGCGCCCCGTTCCGCGCTGTCGTTGTGGCGGACAAATCCGCCCGCACGTCTGCTGGTTCGGCGAAATTCCTTACGACCTCGATAAAATCGCCGCCGGCCTCAACGATTGCACCGTCTTCATCGCCATTGGCACTTCCGGTCTGGTCGAACCCGCCGCCAGCTTCGTGGCGCGAGTTCGCGGGCGCGCGCGCACCATCTACGTTGGTCCCGACGAGCCCGCCAACACCTTTGCATTCACCGACTGCTACTGGGGCAAGGCCGGCGAACTCCTTCCGAACGCCTTCCGCTTCGACTAGAAGCCGTGCTTCAGGTACGCTGGGTCTGCATCAGGGAAGCCTGCACCCGAATCCGACTTCGGGAATCTAATGGGGCTTACCTGAGTTCGGTCCGCAGAGGTGATTCATGGCTTCCGTTCCCGCAACCAGCATTCTCGATCCGCGCACGCAGGCGTTCCCGACTCTGACGCCCGCGCAAGTCGACCGCATCCGACAAATCGCCAAACTGCGCAAAGTCCTTGCGTCCGAGGTTCTCTTCGAGCCGGGCGACACCAACGTCCCCTTTTTCGTGCTTCTCTCTGGTGCGATAGAGATCGTGATGCCGGGCCTCGATGGTGAACGGCCCGTCGCCACGCACGGTCCGGGCGAATTCACCGGCGAACTCACCATGATCTCCGGCCGAAAGTGCCTGGCTCGCGGACGCGTGACCGAGCCCGGCGAATTTCTCGAACTTGGCGGCGATTGTCTCCGCACGCTGATCGCCCGCGACGCTGAGCTCAGCGAAATCCTCATGAAAGCGTTCATCCTGCGTCGCGTCGAGCTCATCAGCCGCGGCCAGGGCAACCTGGTTCTTCTCGGCTCGCGTCATTCCGCGCAAACCCTCCGGCTGCGCGAATTTCTCGGCCGCAATGGCCACCCGTACACTTACGTCGATCTGGATACCGACAAAACTTCCCAGGAAATCCTCGACCGCTTTTCCGTCACGCCAGACGAAATTCCCGTCATTATCTGTGGCGCGGGCTATGTCTTCCGGAATCCCACCACACAGAAATTGGCCGATTGCCTCGGCTTCAATGCCGACATCGACGAAACTCAGGTGCGCGATCTCGTTATTGTGGGAGCAGGCCCTTCCGGCCTCGCTGCCGCCGTGTACGCTGCATCGGAGGGCCTCGATGTTCTGGTCGTTGAGACCGAATCGCCTGGAGGCCAAGCTGGCTCTAGCTCCAAGATCGAAAATTATCTCGGCTTTCCAACGGGAGTCTCTGGGCAGGAACTCGCCACGCGCGCCCTGGTACAAGCCCAGAAATTCGGCGCGCAGATGATGATCGCGCACAACGTCTCCGAGCTCGACTGCGCCAAGCGACCCTACAAGGTCGTGCTCGACAATGGCGCGAAATTGCCCGCGCGCTCGCTGGTGATCGCCACCGGCGCGCAATACAAGAAGCCGCACATACCCAATCTCGCGAACTTCGAGGGCCAGGGTGTCTATTACGGCGCCACCTACATGGAAGCGCAACTCTGCGAAGGCGAAGACGTCGTCGTGATCGGCGGAGGCAATTCCGCCGGCCAAGCTGCCGTCTATCTCTCGCAAACCGCTCGCAAGGTGTACATGCTGGTCCGCTCAGGCCAGCTATCGGACACCATGTCGCGCTACCTGATCCAGCGCATCGAACGCAATCCATCCATCGAACTGCATTACCAGACGGAGATCGTCGGCCTTGAGGGCGATTCGCACCTTGAGCGCGTCACTTGGCGCGACAAAATCTCCGGTGAAACTGCCACTCGCCCTATTCGCCACGTTTTCATCATGGCTGGAGCCTCTCCGCGCACCGATTGGCTCCGGGGCTGCGTCGCTCTCGATGACAAAGGTTTCATCCTCACCGGACGCGACATCGATTCCGCCAGCGACAAGCCCCTCTGGCCGCTTAGCCGCTCGCCGCACATGCTGGAGACCAGCCTGCCCGGCGTCTTCGCTGTCGGCGACGTCCGCTCCGGCAACGTCAAACGCGTCGCTTCCGCCGTGGGCGAGGGCTCCATCGCCATCCACCTCGTCCATCGCGTCCTCGCCGAACTTTGAGCGCGCGGCACAATATCGGCGCCGCCCGAAACTCCTGGCGTATCATCTGTCTGCGTAGTTGAGAGGAACCGCATGATAAAAAAGCGCACATTGGAGAAAAGCGGATTGGAAGTTTCGGCCCTCGGTCTCGGCTGCATGGGTATGAGCTTCGGCTTTGGCCCGCCGAAAGACAAGCAGGAGATGGTTTCTCTCATTCGCAAAGCTTACGACCTCGGCGTCACTTTTTTCGACACCGCTGAGGTCTACGGTCCTTACATCAACGAAGAGCTCGTAGGTGAAGCCATCGCCCCATTCCACAGGCAAGTCGTCATCGCCACGAAATTCGGCTTCAAAATTGATCCGGCCGGCAGCAGGCCAGCCGGGCTCGACAGCCGGCCCGGGCACATCAAGGAAGTCGCGGAAGCCTCGCTCAAACGTCTGAAAACCGATCGCATCGACTTGTTCTATCAGCACCGGGTCGATCCGAACGTGCCGATTGAAGACGTCGCCGGAGCCGTGAA
>JASHWB010000334.1 GCA_030044295.1 Candidatus Acidiferrales bacterium | reverse complement strand
CTGCGTCGGATCGTGAGCTTGAAAAAACGCCGCTAACAGCTCCCGATAGGAGACATGCCCCGGGTCGAATTCGAGCTCGACGGCTTCGGCATGTCCGGTTTGACCGGTGCAAACGTCTTTGTACGTCGGGTTCTGTTTGGTACCCCCGGTGTATCCAACCGTTGTGGAGGTAACACCCTTTATTTGACGGAAGGCATCCTCGACTCCCCAAAAGCATCCCGCTGCAAATGTCGCCTTCGCCATCTTGCTGATACTCCCTTCCTTGCCTCGTGGCTAGATAGTGCCATGATCCCGCGCCGGCGTGAACGCCTTTGTAATAAATTGGATACCAATGGAAGGATTTGGTTGCAGCCAGGTTGGCACGTATTGGCGCCGAGTCCTTAAACAGGCGCGGCAGGCGGAACGCTAGCGTCAGGCCTTCGCGGTAGCAAATATCCGGTCGATCACATCGGGAATCTCGAACACCGCACGATTTTGGAGCTTGGCCGCATTAGCGCCGTAGCGAGAAAGCGTAGCCGGCTCGATCAGAGCGGAGACGGCTCGCTCTACGTGCCGGAAATTTGGAAGCACGATGCCCACTTCATTTTCGACGATCCACTCGGCGTTGTAGCGCTCCTGAGGCAAGGTCCAGGCGTTGCATTCGACGATTACCGGCAGGCCCATGGCTACGGCCTCACTGACACTGCCGGGACCGGGCTTGCCAACGAAGAAATCGGCCAACTGCATGTAGTAATTCACGCGGGTCGTGAATCCCTCGACGAATCGCGGATGGCGCAACCGCCCGGCTCGCAGCGCGTCCGCCAATTTCTCGTTCTTACCGCATATGTAGATCATCTGGACATCGAGATTCGACTGTTCGATGCACTCGGCAATTTGCAGCATGGCGCGTGAGCCGTGGCCTCCAAAGAGAACCAATCCCGTGGGTAGATCAGGGCGAAGACCGAGGTTTCGCCGCTCAGCGACCGAATTTTTGAGCCGTAGCTCATAAAATCGCGGGTGGAGAATCATGCCCGAGACGTGAAAGATTCGATCGTAGGCATGACCCATCGCTTTGGCCTGCTCCACGGCTTTTGGCGTGCCACAGATGACGTATTGCGACTGGCGCTCAATCCAGAAGTGCGGCGGATAGTCGGCTAGATCCGTGAGGACAGTGAGGAACGGCCTGTCCGGGAGAGCTTCCGCCAAGCTTTCGCACAGGGCGCGATTAAAGTGCGGGACGAACGACACCACCATATCCGGCTGGGTTTCTCTCCAGTGGGCCTCCAGCGTGCGGACGGTCGGGCGGTGATAGAGCCGGATTACGAACTGGAGGACGCGCATAAGCTGCGGGCTGCCGAGAGTCCAGCCGTTGCGCAGCATCGTGTTGTAAAAGTCCTGGATGCGGATGCCGACGTATTTCTTGAGGACGTCGAGCCGATCGAGGAGTTCCTGCAGGTTCGTTAGCTGAACGTTCCAGGGCCGATTCTGGCTCTGAATGGCCATCTGAAGAGCGGTAGCGGCGGCGCGATGGCCTCCGCCAGCGTCGAAGAAGACGAATTCGATCTTGCGCGGACATGGTTGATCCATCGGGGCGGCATTCTGGCACGAGGCGATCCGGCCATTGTTGCAGAATGGTTAAAATCAAAAGCTCTGTGCTGAATCAGTTAAATATATGATTTTAGGCTACTTACACAATGTTCTCGGGGGTGTCATCTGTGCGTAACGCTGTGGATTTAGTGTGGAAAACATGAAATGCGATATGCACGTACATTCGTATTATTCCGGTCGCTGTACGACGCCTTTCGTCAGCGCCTTTTGCCGGGAGAGCTATAGCCATCCGGAGGAGGTTTTCGAGACGCTGCAGCACCGGCAGATGAACCTGTTCACGCTGACGGACCACGATTCGATCGAAGGATCCGAGAAACTGCGCCGGCATCCGAATTTCTTCCTGAGCGAGGAGCTGACGTGCCGCATGCCCAGCGGTACGGAAGTCCATATTGGTGTTTACGACTTCCATGAGCGGCAGCACGTCCATCTCCAACAGCGACGGAACGATCTGCCTGCGCTGCTGATGTATCTGACCGAGCGGCAGCTCTTTTTCAGCATCAACCACGTATTTTCAAGCCTGACGGGCAGGCGCGAGGTTGAGGACTTCGGCTGGTTCCACGAGTACTTCCCGGCGATCGAGACGCGCAACGGCCACATGCTGCCAAAAGCGAACGCGCAGGCGGCGCAACTGGCACGGCGCTGGCACAAAGTTGGGATCGGCGGAAGCGACGCGCACGCGCTGCCGTCAGCGGGAATGACTTACACGCACGTACCTGGGGCGCGCAACAAGCAGGAATTCTTCGAGGGGCTGAAAAGCGGACAGGGACGTGTGCGCGGCGAGTCCGGCTGCTTTGCAAAGCTCACGCGGGATGTTTTCGTGATCGCGGGCGAAATGATGCGTGAAAAGGCTTGGACGGTGCTTCTGGCGCCGCTGGCGTTTGCCGTCCCGGCGGCAACTCTGTGGAATTACCGGGATGAAAGGGTTTTTCTTCGCCGTTGGTCGACGGAACTCCTTGGCCCGTCCGGTGGACGCAAACGAGCGGGCTGGAGTTCTCCGCCGAGACGTGCGGTGGAGGAGTGGGCATGACAGTTGCAAAGGCAGTCTGGGACCAGATTCAGTCGAACGATCACCGGCTGATGCGGAGGGTGCACCGCTGGCGCGCGCCGAGGTGGTTTCGCATCGCCATGATTGTGGCAACGCGAGGAGGGGACGGATGGCTCTGGTACGCGTTCGGAGTGATTTTGCTGCTCGGAGGTGGAGAGCATCGCTTCGCCGCTATCGGGGCGGCCGCTACCAGCGCCGTCGCGGGGATTTTTATTTTCCGCGCGCTCAAGCACAGCAGCCGGCGCAAAAGACCGTGCGAAATTGAGCCGCACTGCTGGGCTTCGATCCTGCCACCAGACAAATACTCATTCCCTTCGGGCCACGCAATTACGGCATTCGCCGTGGCGGTTTCGGTAGGACTCTTCTATCCGTTCTTGCAACCGTGCCTGATCCTGGCGGCGCTCATGATCGCAGCATCGCGCATTGCCCTGGGGATGCATTTCCTGAGCGACGTGATGGCGGGCATCGTTCTTGGCATCGCGCTAGGAGTGGCGAGCTACCACGTTTTCGCCTTCATCTGAGAAGGCCGGGCGAATTGCGCCGCCGCGCGCACAACCGCCGTTACATCCGGGGAATTTGCGAGACGTTCCAACCGCCGCCGAGGGCTTTGACCAGGAGCACGCTCGCGGTCATGCGCCGGGTGGCAATATCCACCGCAGAGCGTTCATCCGTGAGCGCGGCGCTTTCGGCGGTGGTCACTTCCAGGTAGTTGGTGACACCGCCCCTATAGCGTGTATTCGAGAGATCCAAAGCATGCTGCGCGGCCGCAACGGCGGAATCCTCCACCTTCGCTTCGCCTTCCAATATCCGTAAAGCCGCCAAATTGTCCTCAACTTCCTGAAACGCGACCAGCGAAGTCTGCCGGTATTGATCAACCGACTGACGATAGGCCGAGCGGGCTTGTTCGTTCATGCCGCGCCGAGCGCCGCCGTCAAAAACCAGTTCCGCGGCGGAGCCAGCAAGCGACCAAAAGCCGCTGGCGCCTTGAAGAAGATTCGTAATCGTGCTGCTCTCGAATCCGCCCGAGCCGGTTAAAAGAATGGTTGGAAAGTAGGCTGTGCGAGCGACTCCAATATTGGCGTTCGCTTCTTCGACGCGGCGCTCGGATGCGGCAATATCCGGCCTCCTCTGGAGCAAATCCGACGGGACACCGGTCGGAATGGGAGGGGGCCCCATGGTCAGGGGCAGCGGACGCAGGCTGAAATTGGCCGAGGGCGTTCCGGTCAGCACGGCGATAGCGTGCTCGTAAGCGGCGCGCTGCACGCCTACATCGACCGCTTCTGCGCGCGTGGTCTGGAGCTGCGTCTGCGCTTGGGCCACATCGAGTTCGGAGGAAAGGCCGCCCTGATAACGGCTCTGAGTGAGCTCCAAGGCGCGCTGATAGGAGACAACCGTGGAATTCAGCAGTTGTGCCTGAGAATCAAGCCCGCGCAGCTCGAAATAGTCCAGGGCAAGTTCTGCGTGAAGGCTCAGATCGACGCTGGCGAGGTCCGCCGCGCTGGCCTGAGCTTCGGAGCGGGCGGCCTCAACCGTGCGCCGCACACGGCCCCAAACGTCCGGCTCGTACGAGACATCGAGAGGCAGCTGCACATCGCTGTAGGTAACCGGAGAGCCAGCGCCATAGAGCGCTCGATTTTGCGATTGCCGATTTCCGGAGGCCGCGGCGCCTGCCGTGACATTGGGAAACTCTCCTGCGCGAGCCACTCCAATGGCGGCACGCGCTTGCAGGAACTGCTCCTGCGCGGCTTTGAGAGTCTGATCGGAAACGGTAAGCTGATCTTCGAGCGAGTTCAGCTCGGGATCGTCATAAACCTGCCACCACGAACCTTTGGACGCCGCTGCATTAGGCTGCGCCAGATTCCATCCTTTT